>NZ_JAANBJ010000035.1:0-61536 GCF_011394325.1 Staphylococcus sp. 11007852
TTATTTATATAGGAATCACAAGTTACTCATTATTTTATAGTCCGATGAAATTAAACGTTAAGCATGATGATTCGAATGATTCATTTTTTAATCCTATATTACGTATTTTTTATCGTGATTTTAAAAAGATTTGTGATGGTATATAAAGAGTTAAATGTCACATAAAAGTGAGACAATATTGTGTACTATCAGTAGAATACAGTTCATTTCTTGATAATCATGTAGTATGATAGAAGTATTATTTAGAAGATGGGGGTGCCCTTTATGAATAACGAATATCCATATAGTGCTGACGAAGTATTACATAAAGCGAAAACGTATTTAGATCAAAAAGAATATGAATATGTTTTGAAAAGCTATCAAATTGCATATAAAGCACATGAAGGTCAATTTCGTAAAAATGGATTACCTTATATCATGCATCCCATTCAAGTTGCAGGCATATTAACCGAAATGCGTTTAGATGGCCCTACGATTGTAGCAGGTTTTTTACATGATGTAATTGAAGATACGCCTTATACCTTTGACGATGTAGTCGAAATGTTTAATGTTGAAGTAGCGACAATCGTTGATGGTGTTACGAAGTTAAAAAAAGTGAAATACCGTTCAAAAGAAGAGCAACAGGCTGAAAATCATCGAAAATTATTTATAGCCATTGCGAAAGATGTCCGTGTTATATTGGTGAAGTTAGCCGACAGATTACATAATATGCGTACATTAAGAGCCATGCCACGAGAAAAACAAATACGCATTTCAAAAGAAACGCTAGAAATCTATGCACCACTTGCACATAGATTAGGTATTAATACAATTAAATGGGAACTTGAAGACATTGCATTAAGATATATCGACAACGTTCAATATTTTAGAATTGTAAATTTAATGAAAAAAAAGCGAAGTGAACGAGAAGCCTATATTGAAAATGCGATAGAAAATATTCGTAAAGAAATGAATCTGATGCAAATTGAAGGCGATATTAGTGGCCGACCAAAACACATTTATAGCATTTATCGTAAAATGATGAAACAAAAGAAGCAATTTGATCAAATATTTGATTTATTAGCTGTTCGAGTGATTGTTTCATCTATTAAAGATTGTTATGCGGTTTTAGGTCTAGTTCACACGTTATGGAAACCTATGCCGGGACGATTTAAAGACTATATAGCGATGCCAAAACAAAATATGTACCAATCATTGCATACGACAGTTGTCGGTCCCAATGGTGATCCGTTAGAAATTCAAATTAGAACATTTGAAATGCATGAAATTGCAGAACACGGTGTTGCTGCTCACTGGGCGTATAAAGAGGGTAAAAAAGTAGATAAAGATAGTGAAACGTATCATAAGAAATTAAACTGGCTGAAAGATATAGCAGAACAAGACCACACCTCCTCTGACGCGCAAGAGTTTATCGAATCCCTGAAGTTTGATTTACAAAGCGATAAAGTGTACGCATTTACACCTGCAAGTGATGTTATAGAGTTACCTTATGGTGCAGTGCCAATAGATTTTGCGTATGCCATTCATAGTGAAGTGGGCAATAAGATGATAGGTGCTAAAGTAAATGGTAAAATTGTACCCATCGATTACGTATTACAAACAGGTGATATTGTCGAAATTCGTACAAGTAAACATTCGTATGGTCCTAGTAGAGATTGGTTAAAAATTGTCAGATCTTCTAGTGCGAAAAGTAAGATTAAAAGCTTTTTCAAAAAGCAAGATCGTTCGTCTAATATTGAAAAAGGTAAATTTATGATTGAAGCTGAAATTAAAGAACAAGGCTTCAAAGTCGAGGAAGTTTTAACCGAGCGGAATATTAAAATTGTCAATGACAAATATAACTTTGCCAACGAAGATGACTTGTTTGCTGCAGTTGGTTTTGGTGGCGTTACATCAAATCAAATTGTTAATAAACTCACAGAACGTATACGTATTGAGAATAAACAAAAAGCACTAAACCAGGCACAATCAGTCACAAAATCAGTGCCTATTAAAGATCATATTACAACCGATTCAGGTGTGTATGTCGAAGGTTTAGATAATGTGTTAATCAAACTATCTAAATGTTGTAATCCAATTCCTGGAGATAAAATTGTTGGATATATTACAAAAGGACATGGCATTAAAGTTCATCGTACCGATTGTCCAAATATACAAAACGAAGCAGAACGTTTAATTGATGTAGAGTGGGTTAAGTCTAAAGATGCCTCTCAAAAATATCAAGTAGACTTAGAAGTAACGGCCTATGATCGTAATGGATTACTTAATGAAGTATTACAAGCCGTGAATAGTACGTCGAGTCATCTCGTTAAAGTAGCTGGTCGTTCAGATGTAGATAAAAATGCTGTCATTAATTTAAGTATTATGGTAAAAAATGTACATGAAGTATATAAAGTAGCTGATAAAATAAAACAGCTCGGTGACATTTATACTGTAACACGAGTTTGGAATTAGGAGTGCCATAAATGAAAATTGTAGTTCAAAGAGTGAAATCGGCGGGTGTTCGAAACTCGAATATTCATCGCACTATTGAAAAAGGCTATTGTTTGTTGGTTGGTGTTGGGGAACATTCTACTCATGCTGATGCCGAAATTTTAGCTAAAAAAATTATCAATGCTCGATTATTTGAAGATACAGAAGGTAAACTTAATTTAAATATACAACAAGTCAAAGGTGAAATACTTTCAATTTCTCAATTCACTTTATTTGCCGACGTTAAAAAGGGAAATCGACCGAGTTTTACTAAAGCAAAAGCACCAAATGAAGCAAATGAAATATATGAAGTGTTTAATCGCGCTTTAGCATCATATGGGTTCGATGTTGTGACTGGTGAATTTGGCACTGATATGACCATCGATATTCAAAATGATGGTCCTGTTACCATTATTTATGAAAGTGAAAACGGCAAAATAATATGAAATACTTTGAGAAATGGTTACGTTCAAAAAATATAGAACCTAAGCGCTTTTATTTTGGTGCCATCATTATCTCACTAGTTTTTATACTCCTTGTAGTGATTAATGCAATCAAAGATAATGCTGATGATAAAATCTATCTGATTGAAGATGCACAAATCCGCACAGGTCCCAATGCGAGTTACCCTGTTTTATTTAATAGTCGCGAAGGTGAAGCATTTAAAGTGATTGGTAAAGAAGGTAAATGGTTAGAAGTCACATCATATGATGATTCACAAAAAGGATGGATTGCAGGTTGGCATACCAATTTAGATATTAAAGAGGATGAGAACCCACATGCACGTCCATTGAAAGGAAAAGTCATTGTTATTGATCCTGGTCATGGTGGCAATGATCAAGGGGCATCAAGTCAGACGGGTAAAAATACCCTTGAAAAAGATATGACTTTAAAAACGAGTCTAGAATTAAAAGATAAACTTGAAAAAGAGGGCGCTAAAGTTAAATTAACACGTAGTGATGATACGTACGTACGGTTAAAAGACCGAAAAGCCACGGGTGACGCTTTTATTAGTATACATAATGATGCTTTAGAGTCGAACAAAGCAAATGGCGCTACCGTATACTGGTATCATGAACAACAAGAAATGTTAGCACAAACTCTGAATGCAAGTATTCAAAAAAAGGGCATGCTTTCAAATCGTGGTGTACGTCAAGAAAATTTTCAAGTTTTGAGACAAACAGATATGCCTGCTGTACTTCTTGAACTTGGCTACATTAGTAACCCTACTGATGAAGTGATGATAAAAGATAACAATCATCGCCAAGTGGTTGAAAATGCTTTAGTGGAAGGCCTTAAAAATTATTTTTTAAGTTAATATCTTGAAAACCTCAATAAAAACATGTATGATAATTACTGAATTTGATAAATAAAACCGATTGTATTCTTGAAATTGAATGTTTTTAACTTGTTATAGAGAGTTTATACGTGGCTGAAATATAAACCTTGTTTGCATTCATTTGAACACAAGAAGAGGTGCTTTATGAAAATAAAGCCGTCTTGCTTACGTTATGAGCTATTGAGTGAGTACATGGTCTTCATGTACTTAAATTAGGGTGGCAACACGGCTAAAGTACGTCCCTTGTATGTGGTTACGCATGCAAGGGGCTTTTTTATTTAAAAAAATAAGGAGGATGGACTGATGATTAATATTCCTCGTGGAACACAAGACATATTACCTGAAGAATCGCCTAAATGGCGTTATATTGAGTCAAAGTTACATCAATTAATGGAAGTGTACAATTACCAAGAGATTCGAACACCAATATTTGAAAGTACGGATTTATTTGCTAGAGGTGTTGGTGATTCAACAGATGTTGTACAAAAAGAAATGTACACGTTTAAAGATAAAGGCGACCGTAGTATTACATTACGTCCAGAGGGGACAGCAGCAACTGTAAGAAGTTACATTGAAAATAAAATGCAAGGTCTAGCGAATCAGCCAGTTAAGCTTTATTATAACGGTCCAATGTTTCGTTATGAAAGAAAGCAAAAAGGACGTTATCGTCAATTTAACCAATTTGGTATAGAAGCTATTGGTGCTGAAAATCCTAGTATTGATGCTGAAGTTCTAGCAATGGTGATGCACATTTACCAGTCTTTTGGTTTAAAACATTTAAAACTTGTCATCAATAGTGTTGGTGATGCAGAATCACGTGTAGAATATCAAGAGGCATTAAGAGCGCATTTCAAACCGGTGATTCATACGTATTGTCAAGATTGTCAAAACCGTATTGAAACGAATCCAATGCGTATTTTAGATTGCAAAGTTGATAAAGATAAACCAGAAATGAAGACAGCACCATCCATTACAGATTATTTAAATGATTATTCAAAATCATATTTTGATGCGGTAAAAGCACATTTAGATCGCTTAGGCATACCATATGTCGTTGATCCAAATCTTGTTCGTGGTTTAGACTATTACACGCATACAGCTTTTGAATTAATGATAGATAATGAAGACTATAAAGGCGCAATTACAACATTATGTGGCGGTGGACGCTACAATGGTTTGTTAGAACTTTTAGGTGGTCCAAATCAAACTGGTATTGGCTTTGCATTGAGTATTGAGCGTCTTCTTATGGCACTTGAAGAAGAAGGAATTGAACTTCCCCATACGTCACATTTAGATTTGTTCATCGCTACAATGGGCAACGATGCTGATGACTATGCAGTGAAATTATTAAACGATTTACGACACGAAAATATTCGCGTTGACAAAGATTATTTATCACGCAAGTTAAAGGGTCAAATGAAGCAAGCTGATAGATTAAATGCAACGTATACCATTGTACTCGGGGATCAAGAACTTGCGACAAATGAAGTTGCAATCAAACACATGGCTACGGGAGAAAGTCATACGATTAAATTAAATGAAATTGCACAATTTATAAATGGAGGAAAAGCATAATGACACCACGTACTACTTATTGTGGATTCATAACAGAATCATATTTAGGTCAAGAAGTTACATTGAAAGGATGGGTGCATAATCGTCGAGACCTTGGTGGACTCATTTTTGTTGATGTTCGTGATAGAGAGGGGATTGTACAAGTAGTTTTTAATCCTGACTTCTCTAAAGAAGCGTTAGAAGTTGCAGAACGCATTCGCTCAGAATATGTAGTTGAAATTAAAGGAACTGTAACTAAAAGAGATGCTGATACCATAAACCCTAAAATCAAAACGGGTCAAGTGGAAGTACAAGCATCCCATATTCAAATTATCAATAAATCTGAAACACCACCATTCTCAATTAATGATGAAAATGTAAATGTTGATGAGAATATTCGATTAAAATACCGTTATTTAGATTTACGTCGTGAGGAATTTGCACGTACTTTCAAATTACGTCATCAAACAACGCAAGCCATTCGTCGTTATTTAGATGATGCAGGATTTTATGATATTGAAACACCTGTATTAACAAAATCAACACCAGAAGGAGCTAGAGATTATCTTGTCCCATCTCGTGTTCATGAGGGTGAATTTTATGCATTACCGCAATCACCACAATTATTCAAACAATTATTAATGATGAGTGGTTTTGATAAATACTACCAAATTGTTAAATGTTTTCGAGATGAAGATTTACGTGCTGACCGTCAACCTGAATTTACACAAGTTGATATTGAGATGAGTTTTGTTGAACAAGAAGACGTAATGCAACTTGGAGAACAAATGTTAAAAGCTGTCATGAAAGATGTAAAAGGGATTACTATTGATGAAGCCTTTCCACGTATGACTTATGCCGAAGCGATGGAACGTTATGGTTCGGATAAACCAGACACAAGATTTGGCATGGAGCTGATCGATGTATCTCAACTTGGTAGCATGATGGACTTCAAAGTTTTTACAAGTGCGGTTGAAAATGGCGGACAAGTGAAAGCAATAGTTGTGGAACAAGGCGCCGACAAATATACACGTAAAGATATCGATGGTTTAACTGAATTTGTTAACATTTATGGTGCTAAAGGTTTAGCATGGGTTAAAGTTGTTGAAGACGGTTTAAATGGACCTATTGCAAGATTCTTTGAAGCAGACCATGTTGAAAAATTACGTGAACTCACTGCTGCTCAAGCTGGTGACCTTGTATTATTTGTTGCAGATTCTAAAGACGTAGTGGCACAAAGTTTAGGTGCATTGCGTGTCAAATTAGCAAAAGAATTAAACTTACTTGATCCAAATCAATTCAATTTCTTATGGGTTACGGATTGGCCATTATTAGAATATGATGAAGAGACAAATCGTTATGTTGCAGCTCACCATCCATTTACGTCACCAAAACCACAAGATATTGATAAATTAGAAAGTGCACCAGAAACTGCACAAGCACAAGCCTATGATATCGTGCTTAACGGTTTTGAGCTTGGTGGCGGATCGATTCGTATTCATGATGGCGATATACAATCTAAAATGTTTAAAGCACTTGGCTTTACTGAAGAGAGTGCACAAGAACAGTTTGGTTTCTTATTAGATGCATTTAAATACGGTGCACCGCCTCATGGTGGTATCGCACTTGGTCTTGACCGCTTAGTGATGTTACTGACTGGTGCATCTAACTTACGCGATACGATTGCATTCCCTAAAACGGCATCAGCTACAGATTTATTAACAAATGCACCAAGTGAGGTTTCATCGAAACAATTAGATGAATTATCTTTACGTATTAAACATTAAATTCATATCACTTGCCAAATACATGATATGTGGTATGATGAATGCATAAGATAGTCGTCTGTAGTGTACGTAAGTTCGCTTTATGTATTTTGACCTAACACTCTTTGATCAGGGAGTCCAATGGGTTTTCTTGCAGCGCACACGCCTCTAAAGGAGGACGTGCAAAACAAGAAACAGGACACCCACCTGTATATAGCAGGCCAAAATGATCAAGCACTTTAAACTACGGCATGACGGATTCTATCGGTACGCAAGACGTATGTCTTGCGTATTTTTATGCGTTCAAACAGATTAAAGGAGTTCATTATGAAGCATCAATTTTCGAGAAATGAATTAGCTATCGGACAAGAAGGATTAAAATTACTAGAAAATACAACCGTTGCTGTTTTAGGTGTAGGAGGCGTAGGTTCCTTTGCGGCAGAAGCACTTGCGCGTACAAATATTGGACATATCATCTTGATTGATAAAGATGATGTAGATATAACGAATGTTAACCGTCAATTACATGCATTAACGTCTACCATTGGTCAAAGTAAAGTAAGCTTAATGGAAGAACGAATCAAACTGATCAACCCGAAATGTACCGTAACATCCTTGCACATGTTTTATACTGAAGAAACGTACGAACAATTATTTAATGATTATCAAATTGATTATATTGTTGATGCAAGCGACACTATTATTTACAAAGTACACCTTATGGAACAATGTCTGAACAGAGGGATTAAAATCATCTCTAGTATGGGGGCGGCGAATAAAATTGATCCGACACGTTTCCAAATTACGGATATTTCGAAAACACATACAGATCCAATTGCTCGTGTAATCCGAAATCAGTTAAAACGTAAAGGGATTTATAAAGGCATTCCCGTTGTATTTTCTGATGAAAGTCCAATTGTAATTCGTGAAGATGTGAAAGCTGTAGTCGGCGATGCAAATGGAAAAAACCGTAAAGCGCAAATGCCACCATCATCTAATGCATTTGTGCCAAGTGTGGTTGGTTTGATTTTAGCGAGTTACGTTTGTAATGATATTACGCGTGACATTCCTTTGACACGAATAAAAGATAAATAGACCTAACGCGTTCTATAAAATAGATAAAGGTCAAAACCACTTACAACATTCATATAAAATAAGCCTTCAATAGCCATAAAAGATGATTATTGAAGGCTTATATTATATTTACTTTTTTAAATTATCATAAATGGCTTTAAACTGTTGTTCTGATTTAGAAGTTGTTTTCGGTTGATAGTATTGCTTACGTTTTAGTAAATCAGGTAAATATTGTTGTTTTACATAACCATTTTCATAATTATGAGGGTACTTATAACCAATGGCATGACCTAAATCTTTAGCACCTTGATAGTGACCATCTTTTAAATGATTTGGGATTTGACCAACATGACCTTTTCGAACATCAGATAATGCAGCATCAATAGATTGAATAGCGGTGTTAGATTTTGGAGATAAACAAAGTTCAATCACCGCTTGGCTTAAAGGGATTCTTGCTTCAGGGAATCCGAGTCGTTCTGCCGCTTCAATCGCAGCAAGCGTACGTTGACCAGCTGCAGGCGATGCCAAGCTGATATCTTCGTAACTAATTACTAATAAACGTCTAGCAATTGTTGGTAAATCACCAGCTTGAATTAAGCGTGCCAAATAATGTAATGCTGCATCTACATCACTTCCACGTATAGATTTTTGAAAGGCACTCATCACGTCATAATGCATATCTCCATCTTTGTCACTTAAAAATGCTCCGCGTTGTAAGCAATCTTCCGCATCTTTAAGTGTAATGTGAGGGGGCGTTTCAGTATCACTTAAAACTGCTAATTCTAAAGCATTTAAAGCACTACGAACATCACCTTGACTTTGAGTAGCGAAATATTCAAAAGCGTCATCATTCATTTGCACATTGTGCGTTTTCAGACCACGTTCCTCATTTTCAAGTGCGAAGGTCAAAGCTTTTTTAATATCATTCGTATCTAAAGGATACAGCTCGAATATTTGTGCACGTGAACGAATCGCTGGATTGATAGCATGGTAAGGGTTAGAAGTTGTCGCACCTATCAGTACGATTTTACCGTTTTCTAAATGTGGTAATAAAAAATCTTGTTTTGCTTTATCCAAGCGATGAATTTCATCTAGTAACAAAATAACTTGTCCCGACATTTTAGCTTCATCAACAATCATTTGCATATCTTTTTTTGTATGTGTCACGGCGTTTAATTGGCGAAATTTATATGCCGTACTACCAGCGATTGCCTGAGCAATACTGGTTTTACCAATACCTGGAGGTCCGTAAAAAATCATTGAAGACAATCGTTTGGCGTTAACCATACGTCGAATAATGCCATTCGGACCAACCAAGTGACTTTGTCCAATAACATCGTCTATCGTTTTAGGTCTCATACGAGATGCTAACGGTTCAGTGTTCATAGTTACCCTCCATGTCTAAAATAGCCATACAAATTTTTTAAACCTTTGGCTCTTATTTGTACTCTTTTTGCAATAGTATTATACTAATATAAATAACGATAAATTGTAAGTAAATCGTTTATCAATAATGTGAGGTTATAATATGAAAATTTCAACAAAAGGTAGATATGGGCTTACTTTGATGATTGCATTAGCAAAACGTCAAGGTACGGGATGTGTCTCACTTAAGACAATAGCAGAAGAAAATCAATTAAGCGATTTGTATTTAGAGCAACTCGTTGGTCCATTACGCAATGCAGGATTAATTCGTAGTGTGCGCGGCGCTAAAGGCGGATACGAATTAAAAATGCCAGCTGATGAAATTACTGCAGGAGACATTATACGTCTTTTAGAAGGTCCAATTACAATCGTTGAACGTATGGAATCTGAATCGCCTGCACAGCAACAATTATGGTTACGTATGCGAGATGCTGTAAAAGATGTATTAGATCAAACAACGCTACAATCATTAGCTGAATATCAGGAAAAAGATTATCTAGAAGGATATATGTTTTATATTTAATTTGAACAATAATTTTACAACAATGACACGGTTCGTCGTGCAATCATTGTTGTATTTTTTTAGGAGGTTAAAGAATGAATACATACACATTAAATGACGGTCATATTATCCCACAAATAGGATTTGGTACGTATAAATTAAACGGAGTCGAAGGGGTACATGCTATCCAAAACGCACTCAAAGTGGGATATCGAGTACTTGATACAGCTTATAACTATGAAAATGAAGGTGCTGTGGGCAAGGCAATTGCTCAAAGTAAAGTTGCAAGAGAAGACATTACAATTATTTCTAAATTGCCAGGGCGTTACCAAGCATATGATGATGTGTTTCAAACCATTGAAGAAAGCCTTTATCGCTTAGGCGTAGACTATATTGATATTTATTTAATTCACTGGCCCAATCCTAAACAAGGCTTATATGTTGAAGCATGGAAAGCGATGATTGCTGCAAAAAAAGCGGGTTTAATTCGTTCAATAGGTGTGTGTAATTTTTTACCGGAATATATAGAAACGTTAAAACAAACTACAGGTGTTCTACCCGTGCTAAATCAAATAGAGTTGCATCCTTATTTCAACCAAGAAGCGATGTTTTCATATCATGAAGAAAATCAAATCTTAATTCAAGCATGGAGTCCTATCGGTCGAGATAATGGCTTATTAAAGGAACCTATTTTGCAAGAATTAGCTCATAAATACACTAAATCAGTTGTACAAATTATTTTAAGATGGCATATACAAAGAGGCATAATGCCAATTCCAAAAGCAACATCGCATGCTAGACAACTTGAAAATCTTCAAATATTTGATTTTAATATTTCTGACGCGGACATGACATTGATTAACCAATTATCAAAAATTGATGGAAGACGAAAAGGACAAGATCCTTCGATTTATGAAGAATTCTAACACCGGGTTTAAATAAATGTGGTTTGTGGAATGATTATATTATCTCAATTAATTGGAGGGATATATATGTCATTAGATAAAGGTAAAATGGACCAAACTAAAGGCTCAATTAAAGAGTCAGTTGGCAAAGCGACAAATAATGAATCACTTGAAAATGAAGGTAAACAAGATAAAGTGGCAGGTAAAGCTAAAGAAAAAACAGAAGATGCTAAAAACTCAGTGAACGATGCAATGGATAAATTCAAACAATAACCGTTTTAATCTCGAATATTGTTGCATGTTTAACATTCACTCGTAAGGGTATTCACATAATATCTTGAACAAGGAGGTATCCATAATGGATAAAAAACAAGGCGAAGAATATTTAGATAAAGCTAAAGACGCTTATGACAAGTATCAAGATAAACAAAATGGTGAAAATAACGACAACAATGACGATAAAGGCGGCTTAGCTGACAAAGCTAAAGACGCATTTAACAAATTTTCTGGCGATAATAAATAAATGTGAAAAGCAATGGGTCTTTTAGATCCATTGCTTTTTTGTGTCATTACGTCAGGAATGATTGATTTCATCTATAACTTCCTTAAAATATTGATAAGAACGGTGTTGTAAAGTAGTGTCATAAATATAACTTACTGTCATGATTTCATTAATTGCACCATAGTGTGCGATAAAGTCTTTAATTTTTTCTTTAACCGTTGCTTTGTCACCAACTAATGACCCTGCAATGCGTTGTTCAGCTAATGCGATGATACGCGGTGATAATATTTGAGTCAAGTCTTGAACAGGTGGTTGCATTTTTTGCATACGTCCATTCAATATACTCGCGAAGACTTGTGCTTGTGTAGTTGCTAAGTAATTTGCCTCCTCATTAGAATCAGCTAAAATAGCATTAAGACACACGATGATGTAGGGTTCGGATAAATATTGTGATGGTTCAAATAATTCTCTGTAGATAGCCAGTGCTTCCTTCATTTGTTGAGGGGCAAAATGACCAGCAAATACATAAGGCAAACCTTGTCGGGCGGCAACATGAGCAGAATCAGTAGACGACCCTAAAATATACAAAGGTACTTGTTTATTAACTGCTGGAATGGCTTTAACATATCCTTGATTGGTTTCAGAACCGAAGTATTGTAATAGTTGTTGCACTTCCTCAGGAAATTGATACACGCCATCATGTTGGTCACGACGTAGGGCACTCGCAGTTGCCATATCTGTACCAGGTGCACGACCCAGCCCTAAATCTACACGATCACCATATAACACATTTAACGTACCAAATTGTTCAGCAACAATTAAAGGTGCATGATTCGGTAACATAATGCCACCTGAACCTATACGCATATGG
This sequence comes from Staphylococcus sp. 11007852, assembly GCF_011394325.1. NCBI lineage: Bacteria > Bacillati > Bacillota > Bacilli > Caryophanales > Staphylococcaceae > Staphylococcus > Staphylococcus sp. 11007852. The sequence continues at coordinate 12,411 of NZ_JAANBJ010000035.1, forward strand.
CGCGTCTGGCTTAAACAATGTTGAATTAATAGGGCAGTGGCCGAACTAACTAAATTAGGTGCATTATGATGCTCAGCAATCCAATATCTTTCATAGTTTAACGTTTCTAAGTGTTGCGCCAATGCTGTCATTTGAGCAATTGCTTCTTTTTCATTAGATCCTTCGCGAATTGGTACTAAATTTAATGCAGAGTAACGAATGTGATTTGACATATTAACACTTCCTTCCTCATTACTATACCAAACGACGATTCATACAAATATGAATATGCTTATTGGAATAAAATCCTCTTTACGTTCACGTTTTATCCATAGAATGATATGCTTAAATTAATTAATATATGGTTACTATACTTTATAAACCAGCGACTAGAAATTTTAAGTGTCAAGTGCTAAAATAGGAACATTGAAAATAAGAAAGGACGGACGAATAATGGGTGTATATGCTGATTATGCTGCGACAACGCCAGTAAAGCCTGAAGTCATAGAATCCATGACTAAAATTTACGAAACACATTATGGGAATCCCTCATCTATCCACGCGCAAGGTCGTGATGCGCGACGCTTCTTAGATGAATCAAGACGACAAGTTGCGCAAATATTAAATGCAAATACGAACGAAATTATATTCACGAGTGGCGCGACTGAGTCTAATAATACGGCAATTAAAGGTATTGCGATGGCGAATCAATCCAAAGGTAGACATTTAATTACGACTAAGATTGAACATCATTCAGTACTGCATGTATTTGAATTCTTAGAAACGCAAGGATTTGAAGTAACATACTTAAATGTCGATGAGGATGGTTTAATTGATTTAGACCAATTCAAACAAGCTTTGCGACCTGATACGACACTTGTGTCAATCATGTTTGTCAACAATGAAGTAGGAACAGTTCAGCATATTTATGACATTCAAGATATTCTAAATTCACATTCAGCATTTTTCCATATGGATGCTGTTCAAGCCATCGGTCATTTACCTGTGGATGCCAAAGATTTAAAGGTAGACGCTTTAAGTTTAACAGCTCATAAATTCGGTGGTCCAAAAGGCGTAGGTGTTTTATACGTGAAAAATGGTACGCGTATTCAATATCATCAACAAGGCGGTGAACAAGAAACGAGACGACGTGCTGGTACTGAAAACGTTCCTCAGATTGTCGGCTTAACAACTGCCTTAAAATTAGCTGAAGCACATCGTGATGACAACCAGATTCACATTACTCGTTTAAAAGAATTGCTACTTGTCAGTTTACAAGAGCGTGCCATACCATTTGAATATAACGGTTCAATGATTGATAGCTCGAACCATATTATTAATTTATATTTTCCATTTATAGATGTTGAAACATTGCTAACGCTATTAGATATGGCACAAATTTATGTTTCGTCAGGTTCAGCATGTACTGCCGGATCAACGATTCCATCACACGTCTTATCTGCAATGTATGGTGAACAAGAACGCGTTACGCGCTCTATTCGCATTAGTTTGAATGAAAATGTAACCGAACGTGATATTAAAACAATAGTTGCTGAAATTCAAAAAATATATTTAAAGTTTAAGGAGGAATAACTTTGACAAATCAAAACACACGTGTTGTTGTGGGCATGTCTGGAGGTGTAGACAGTTCAGTTACAGCACATTTACTCAAAGAACAAGGCTATGATGTGATCGGCATCTTTATGAAAAATTGGGATGATACGGATGAAAATGGCGTCTGTACAGCTACAGAAGATTACAATGATGTGATTGAAGTATGTAACCAAATAGGTATTCCATATTATGCTGTTAATTTTGAAAAGGAATATTGGGATAAAGTATTCACATACTTTTTAGATGAATATAAAAAGGGCCGTACACCAAATCCAGATGTCATGTGTAATAAAGAGATTAAATTTAAAGCCTTTTTGGAGCATGCTTTAAAATTAGGTGCAGATTACGTGGCAACCGGTCACTATGCACGTGTTAGACGCCATAACGGACGCGTTGAAATGTTACGCGGGGTCGACAGCAATAAAGACCAAACATATTTTTTAAATCAATTAACGCACTCTCAATTGGAAAAAGTAATGTTTCCTATAGGTGATATCGAAAAAGCGAAAGTACGAGAAATTGCAGAAGCTCAAAATTTAGCAACCGCTAAGAAGAAAGATTCTACAGGTATTTGCTTTATTGGTGAACGTAATTTTAAAACATTCTTATCTCAATATTTACCAGCACAATCTGGCGAAATGCGCACGTTAAATGGTGAACTAAAAGGTAAACACTCTGGACTCATGTACTATACGATTGGTCAACGTCATGGCTTAGGTATTGGTGGCGATGGTGACCCATGGTTTGTAGTCGGTAAAAATTTAGAAGACAATATATTATACGTTGAACAAGGATTCCATCATGAAGCACTTTATAGCGATTATTTAATTGCAACAGATGTCTCATTTGTAAATGACATTGACCTTTCTACCCCTTTAACATGTACTGCGAAATTTAGATACAGACAAAAAGATACTGGTGTAACAGTTACGAAAGAAAATGACGATACGATCCGTGTGACGTTTGATGAACCAGTTAGAGCGATAACACCTGGTCAAGCCGTTGTGTTTTATGATCAAGATGTATGTCTTGGCGGCGCAACGATTGATGATGTGTATAAAGAAAGTGGCAAATTAAGTTATATTGTTTAAGATAATTGAGTTAATATTTCGTCATAGAGGAGTTTAAAATGGAACAAACTGAAATTCACCAATTGATTCAACAAGGCCTATATGATAAAGCACTAGAAGCTTGTTTTAATAATATAGAAGCTCAACCAGAACAAGTTGAAAACTATATCAATTCTGGTATTTTATTGGCAGAAGCTGGAGAAATTGAAAAGGCAGAAAAATTCTTCCAACGCGCCCTAACACTAAATCCTAATAATGCCGCAATCTATTATAACTTTGCAAATGTTTATTATAATGAATCTCGTTTCCAAGAGGCGATTAAATTATATCAAACTGCGATTCAAAATGGATTAGATAATAAAGATACAAACTATATGATTGGCATGTCTTTTTATCAGTTGGATGCTAAAAAGCAAGCTTTGCCTTTTCTAATGAGAGCAGCTGAATTAGATGAAAACTTTGCTGATTTAGAAGTCCAATTTCAATACGGATTATTATTATGTGAGCTAGAAATGTTTCAACCAGCCATTTCTGTATTGTCGACGATTCTTGAAAAAGACAACAAGCATGCAGATGCCAAATATAATCTTACATTGGCAAATTATATGTTAAATGAAGACATTGATGAAGCCATTGAAGGGTTCAAAAAAGCAACTGAAATGGCTCATGATCATTTATTAAGTCACCATGCATTAAAAACATTTGAAATAATTAAATCTGAAGGGGAGGTATAACACGTGGAAAACCCAACACTATTTGAACAGTCATATATCAAAGGGAATATCGAAGTCATTCTTTTTCAAAATAGTGATAATTACTATACGGTCCTCAAAGTAGAGGTTGAAGATTCTAATGAAGACTTTGAAACAATGGCAACAGTTGTTGGGTATTTTCCAAATATCGTTGAAGGCGAAACATATACTTTCAAAGGTCAAGTAGCAGAACATCCTCGGTACGGCAAACAATTAAAAGCAGAAACGTTTCAAAAAGAAATACCTCAAACGAGAGATTCTATTGTTCAATATTTATCAAGTGACCTGTTTAAAGGTGTGGGTAAAAAAACAGCAGAATCCATTGTAGATACATTAGGTGACAATGCAATTCAGTCTATTTTAAATGACGCATCAGTTCTTGAACAAGTACCGAAATTGTCTAAAGCAAAGCAACAGCAAATTGCAGAACAAGTGTCTCAAAATCAAGCGAGTGAACAAATCATGATTCGCTTAAACGAACTTGGTTTTGGTGCGAAATTGGCCATGGATATTTATAAATTTTATAAGGATGAGACCATTAACGTTATTGGTCAAAATCCCTATCAACTCGTATATGATATACGTGGCGTAGGCTTTCAAAAAGCTGATCAACTTGCAAGTTTAGTAGGTATTTCGTATACACACCCAAATCGACTTAAAGCAGGGATTCAATACATTGTAGAAGAAATCTGTATTAAACAAGGGCATACGTATTTACCTAAAGATACGTTAATGACTGAGTCCTCTACCTTACTTACTAAACAACACGAAACAGCAATTGATCAGACGATGCTTGAAGACGTACTTAGTCAACTTATAGAAGAGAAGCGGTTGATTAATGATAATGATCATATCGCGATACCAAGTTTGTATTATTCAGAACTTAAAAGTAGCCAAAATATCTATAAATTAATGCATAATCAAGTATTTATGGATACGTTTGATCAATCAGACATTCAATTACATATTGGTGAAATTGAAGAATCAAATGGCGTGACTTATGCTGAGGCACAAAAAGAAGCACTTGAAGCTGCAATGCAAAATAAAATGATGATTTTAACTGGTGGTCCAGGGACGGGTAAAACGACAGTAATCAAAGGGATTGTACACCTCTATGCGGCCTTACATGGTATTTCTTTAAATTATGACGATTACGGAGATGAAGATTACCCCGTGGTCCTCGCAGCACCTACTGGTCGTGCATCGAAAAGGTTGCATGATGCGACGGGTCTTGATGCTATGACGATTCACCGCTTGATAGGTTGGAATCAAGATACCAAGCCAGAAGACATTCTAGATAATGAAATTCATGCAAAGCTTATCATTATTGACGAAATGTCAATGGTAGATACATGGCTATTTCATCAATTTATGGCAGCAGTTCCTGAAGATGCACAAGTTGTATTAGTTGGTGATGAGGACCAATTACCATCAGTAGGTCCAGGACAAGTATTTAAAGATTTAATCTCATCAAAATCATTAAAGCGCATTAATTTAAAAGAAGTATACCGCCAACAAGATGGTTCAAGTATTATTGCACTTGCTCATAACATGAAGGCGGGTTTAAACGTAGACATTACCGAGCGGTTTCATGATCGATCCTTTATTCCTTGTCATATTGATCAAATTCCAGAAGTTGTTCGTAAAGTCGTAACAAATGCCGTGAGTAAAGGTTATGATATGTCTGATATTCAAGTACTTGCACCAATGTACCGTGGGAATGCGGGTATTCATAAGCTCAATAAAGTCCTACAAGATATTTTAAATCCAATTGAAAACGATGATACAAGAGCAATACACTTTGGAGATATTGTGTACCGAAAAGGTGACAAAGTACTTCAACTTGTTAATCGACCGAATGATAATATTTTTAATGGAGATATTGGTGTCATTGTTGGTATATTTTGGGCGAAGGAAAATGTACTGAACAAAGATGTGGTCATTGTAGATTACGAAGGTAATGAGATTACGTATTTAAAATCGGATCTAACAGAATTAACACATGCGTATTGTACGTCGATTCATAAAGCACAAGGGTCAGAATTTCCAATCGTCATTATGCCGATAGTCAAGCAATATTTTCGGATGCTTCAAAAGCCAATTCTTTATACGGGTTTAACCCGTGCAAAGCAATCACTTGTATTTTTAGGAGATTCAGATGCTTTCAATATTGGTTTGAAAACGGAAGGGCAAGTGAGACTCACGCGGCAACAGTCCTTTTTAGAACAATATTTTAATTCTGAAGAGACATCGAGTGAAGTCATTTCATTAACTGAAGACACAATGTATAGCATTGATCCAATGATTAATATGCAAAATGTAAGCCCATACGATTTTATGGAAATTGACAATGTTTAAAACGCTTAATATAATAGAATTATTCAATTGATATAGCCGAGTAAATGCATCCTTAATTCACAGAGACGTACAGGTGCTGAGATGTACGATTAAGACCATTGAACGCTACTATATCAAGGTTAATTATATATCGATAAAGTGATGATTTTAAAATCATAACTAGGGTGGTACCGCGAGACATTCGTCCCTTTTTGAGAGACGAGTGTCTTATTTTTTTAGGAGATGATGTGTGATGAAAACGTTAAAAGCTAGTGAAATAAGACAAATGTTTATCGATTTTTTTGTTGAAAAAGAACATATGGTGGAACCGTCAGCACCGCTTGTACCAATTGACGATGATTCGTTATTATGGATTAATTCAGGGGTAGCAACGTTAAAAAAATATTTTGACGGCCGAGAAATACCTAAAAAACCTCGAATTGTTAATGCGCAAAAATCAATTCGAACAAATGATATTGAAAATGTTGGTTTTACAGCGCGTCACCATACGTTTTTTGAAATGTTAGGTAATTTTTCAATCGGGGACTATTTTAAACGTGAAGCGGTTGCTTTTGCTTGGGAATTTTTAACAAGTGATCGTTGGATGGCAATGGATCCAGATCGTTTATATGTAACGATTCATCCAGAGGACACTGAAGCGTATCAACTATGGCATGATGAAATTGGCTTAAGCGAATCACGTATCATTCGTATTGAAGGGAATTTCTGGGATATTGGTGAAGGTCCATCTGGTCCAAATACTGAAATATTTTATGATCGTGGCGATGCTTATGGACAGGATGATCCAGCTGAAGAAATGTATCCTGGTGGAGAAAATGAACGTTATTTAGAAGTGTGGAACTTGGTATTTAGTGAATTTAATCATAATAAAGATCACTCATATACGCCACTACCAAGTAAAAATATAGATACAGGGATGGGGCTTGAACGTATGGCCTCGATTTCTCAAAATGTACGCACGAACTATGAAACAGACCTCTTTATGCCTATCATGCGTGAAGTTGAAAAGATTTCTGGGAAAACATATTTAGAAAATGCAACGCATGACATTGCCTTTAAAGTTATCGCTGACCATATCCGGACGATTGCTTTTGCGATTTCTGATGGCGCACTTCCAGCTAATGAAGGTCGTGGCTATGTATTACGTCGTTTGTTACGTCGTGCAGTTCGATTTAGTCAATCATTGGATATTAATGAACCATTTTTATATCAGTTAGTTGATGTAGTGGCAACCATTATGGAACCGTATTACCCAAATGTAAAAGAAAAAGCCGATTTTATTGCGCGTGTAATTAAATCAGAAGAAGAACGCTTTCATGAAACATTGGAAGAGGGACTTTCAATACTCAATCAATTAATTGAAGCGTCAAAAGCTTCTAATGAAAGGATTAGCGGTGCTGATGCGTTTAAATTATATGATACGTATGGTTTCCCAATTGAATTGACTGAAGAAATAACTCAAGATGCGCAATTGGAAATAGATATGGAAAGTTTTAACGCACACATGGAAGCACAACGTGAGCGTGCACGAAAAGCAAGACAAAATAATCAATCCATGCAAGTTCAAAGTGAAGTATTAAAATCAATACGAACAGTAAGTCGTTTTGTGGGCTACCAAACGTTACAAACTGAGAGTGTGATTACGGATATTATAGTTGATGGCCAACGCCAAGAAAAAGTCGATGCTGGACAAACGATATATTTTGTAATGGATCAAACGCCTTTTTATGCAGTTAGCGGTGGTCAAATTGCAGATAAAGGTATTATTCAAAGTGATGAATTTGAAATTGAAGTATCCGAGGTCATCAAAGCGCCAAATGGCCAACACTTGCATACAGGACAGATTAAATTCGGACAAGTCTATGAAGATGCTATCGTTCATGCATATGTCAATGAGACAGAACGTAAAGCCATTATGAAAAATCATAGTGCCACACATTTGTTACATGCTGCATTAAAACAAGTATTAGGGACACATGTGAACCAAGCAGGCTCATTAGTAGATAGCGAGCGTTTACGTTTTGATTTTTCTCACATCGCACCTATGACAAGTGAAGAAATTCAACTTGTTGAACAGCGTGTTAACGAAGAAATTTGGAAGAGTATGGATGTTGAAACAAAAGAAATGGCTATTGAAGAAGCGAAGTCTGCTGGTGCTATGGCGCTATTTGGTGAGAAATATGGTGATGTTGTACGAGTTGTTGATATGGGACCATTCTCTAAAGAACTTTGTGGTGGAACCCATGTAAAAAACACTTCTGAAATTGGTTTATTTAAAATTACAAGCGAATCTGGTACCGGTGCTGGTGTGAGAAGAATTGAAGCCGTTACTGGCCAACACGCCTACCTCTATTTAGAGCGTTACTTAGAACAATTTAATTTAATCAAGCAACAAGTTAAAGCAAAGTCGGATGATCAAGTATTTGATAAAATTGTTCAAATTCAAGAAGAAGAAAAAGCACTTCAACGCACGCTCGAACAAAAGTCAAAAGAGCTTAATAACTTGAAAATGGGTAGCATAGAAGATAAAGTAGAAGTAATTAATGATTTACCTGTATTGATTACAGAAGTAGAAGTGGATAATGCTAAAGCAATGCGTACGACTATGGATGATTTTAAATCACGCCTGCAAGATACGATTATTATTTTAGCGAGTCATGTTGGTGGTAAAGTATCTTTAATTGCGACTGTACCTAAATCTTTAACAGGCCAAATTAAGGCTGGAGATATTATTAAAGAAATGGCACCTATCGTAGGTGGCAAAGGTGGCGGTCGTCCAGACATGGCTCAAGGTGGCGGTACTGAACCTGAAAAGATAACAACAGCATTACAATTCATTAAAGACTATATTAAATCATTATAATCAATGTCTTGTTCGTGTAAAATAAAGAGTGTAATCACATTATGGTTTAAGGAGTGTTAAGGAATGGAAAACTTTGATAAAACGATGAAATTCAGCTATGAAGACATCCCTAAAGAAAACGTTGAGTATGTTTTGAACAATGTATATCATACACTTGAAGAACGTGGGTATAACGCAGTAAACCAAATTGTAGGTTATTTACTTTCAGGTGATCCAGCGTACATTCCACGTCATAATGAAGCACGTAATCAAATTAGACATATCGATCGCGATGATATTATGGAAGAGCTCGTATCTTTTTACTTAAAACATCATCAAAAGGATTCAGATGCTTAAACATAAAATTATCGGACTCGATGTAGGTAGTAAAACTGTCGGCGTTGCCATTAGTGATTTAATGGGATGGACAGCGCAAGGTTTAGACACACTCCATATTAACGAACAAAACAACCAGCTCGGAATAGATACCTTGATTGAAATTATTAAAAGAGAACATGTTGGCACAGTGGTTATCGGTCTCCCTAAGAATATGAATAATTCTATTGGCTTTCGGGGCGAGGCTTCTTTAAAATATAAACAAGCACTACAAGAAGCACTGCCAGAATTAGAAATTATTATGTGGGATGAACGATTAAGTACAATGGCAGCAGAACGATCATTATTAGAGGCGGATGTTTCAAGAGCAAAACGAAAAAAAGTAATTGATAAAATGGCCGCTGTATTTATTTTACAAGGGTATTTAGACTCACTAAATTAAGGAGAGAGCATATTATGACAAATATAAACCATAATAACCAAGAAATTGAACTTAAAAATGATGAAGAATTATTAACATTATTTGATGAAGATGGTAACGAAGTGTTATATAGAAAAATGTTAGAATTTTATCATCCAGGTTTTAAAAAGGATTATGTCATTCTTGCAGAAGAAGGCGCTCAAGCTGACGATGATGACTTAATTGAACTTATTCCAATGATTAATCAACCTGATGAAACTGGTGAAGGTGGTAAATTTTTACCCGTTGAAACAGATGAAGAATGGGACATGATTGAAGAAGTTGTGAATACGAACTTAGATGAAGTAGAAGAATAAAAAATAGTGTCGGGATTATCGACGCCTAAATCTTAACAAAGCCAGCAAAGTTCATGACAAGTGAATTTTGTTGGCTATTTTTTATACGTGATAAGTTTAAGGTATCAGTGTGTTTTGTAATAAATCATCATTAAAGATGAATTCAGTGTTAAAAAATAATGTGAGTTGTGTTATAATTTTAAGAAGTATTTTATCAGTGTATATGTGCTCATATAAGAACACAGGCATTTCGCGATAACACTGTATGTATAGTTACATTAAGGAAAATCAGTCACTATGGCTGGTTTATTTTTTGATGTATGCATCTAACTAAAAAAGGATGAAATAGTAATGCTTGATAAAAATCAGGATTATTTTTTGAAAATACAATCACACGATTCGAAACTAAATACCTTACGCAGCTATGCGGAAGAACATAAAGTTCCAATTGTCGATCAACTGTCGTTAGACTTGATTTTACAACTTATACGAATGAAACAACCCAAAAACATATTAGAAATCGGTTGTGCTATTGGGTATAGTAGTATGCATTTTGCTTCAGTACATCCTTCTATCCACGTTACAACAATAGAACGAAACGCCGAGATGATTACTTTAGCAAAAGAGAATTTTAAAACTTTTGACTTTGAAAATCAAATTCGATTGATAGAAGCAGATGCTTTAGAAGCATATTCTGCAGTGAATGATCGACACTATGATATGATTTTTATCGACGCAGCTAAAGCACAATCACAAAAATTCTTTGAACTTTATCAAGATTTACTCTCTGAAAATGGCATCATTATTACAGATAACGTACTTTATCATGGCTTTGTATCAGATATCGAAATTGTTCGAAGTCGTAATGTAAAGCAAATGGTTAAGAAAGTACAAAAGTTCAATGAATGGCTTGTTCAACAAAAAACATTTACAACAAATTTTGTGAATATGGATGACGGTCTAGCAATTTCAATAAAGGAGCATAGTCATGACTGAGTTATTAGTAACGCCTAAATCATTAAGTCATATTGACACATTAATCGATAAAGGGGCTGACGCCTTTGTTATCGGAGAAGAAAAATTTGGTTTAAGACTTGCAGGCGAATTTAATAGAGAAGATTTAACAGTAGCAACACACAAAATTCAAGGTGCGGGTAAAAAAGTATATGTGGCCGTAAACGGAATATTTCACAATTACCATATCCCAGCTTTAGAAGATTATATAGCATTTTTACATGAATTACGTGTAGATCGTATTATTTTTGGTGACCCTGCTGTAGTAATGTTAGTAAAACAACAGGATAACCCCATTCCGTTAAACTGGAATGCTGAAACGTTAGTCACTAATCACTTCCAATGTAATTATTGGGGGAATAGAGGTGCTAAACGTGCAGTTTTAGCAAGAGAATTAAGTCTAGAAGAAATTTTAAGCATTAAAGCACACAGTGATGTTGAAATTGAAGTTCAAGTCCATGGCATGACGTGTATGTTTCAATCTAAGCGTATGCTTCTTGGGAATTATTACACGTTCCAAGAACGCCAAATGAAAATAGAACGACAACCTCATGCTGACGATACACAACTGCTTTTGTATGATGAAGAACGTGATAATAAATATCCGGTCTTTGAAGACTATAATGGCACGCATATTATGTCACCTAATGATATTTGTTTAATTGAAGAACTTGAACCGTTATTCGAGGCAGGTATTGATAGCTTTAAAATTGATGGCTTATTACATGATGAATCATATATTTCGCTTGTAACAGAACAATATCGAAAAGCAATTGATTTTTACGAAGCGTCACCTGAAGATTACGAAGACGAAAAATTTATGCTCGTAGATGCGATTGAAGAAATCCAACCAGAACATCGCCCATTTGATGAAGGTTTCTTCTACAAGCAAACCGTTTATTAAAATTATAAAATAGATATGGTATAGGAGAGATGACAATGAAGGTGATGGAGGCTATACGACCCAAAACCACACCCAAAATAAAAAAGCCTGAATTATTGGCGCCTGCTGGCAATTTAGAAAAATTAAAAATAGCCATACATTATGGGGCTGATGCAGTATTTATAGGTGGTCAAGAATATGGTTTACGATCAAACGCCGACAATTTTACTATTGATGAAATTAAAGAAGGCGTTGACTTTGCTAATCAATATGGCGCGAAAGTCTATATTACAACAAACATTATAGCTCATGACGAAAACATTGAAGGATTAGACACATATCTAAAACAACTCGAATCAACGGGTGCTACAGGCATTATAGTTGCCGACCCTCTAATCATTGAAACATGTAAACGTGTCGCACCTAAATTAGAAATTCATTTATCAACACAACAATCTTTAAGTAATTATAAAGCAGTTGAATTTTGGAAAGAAGAAGGATTAGACCGCGTAGTACTTGCACGTGAAACAGGTGCTATGGAAATGCAGGAAATTAAAGATAAGGTAGACATTGAAATAGAAGCATTTATTCATGGGGCTATGTGTATAGCGTACTCTGGCCGTTGCACATTGAGTAATCATATGACAGCACGTGACTCTAATCGCGGGGGCTGTTGTCAAAGTTGTCGCTGGGACTACGATTTATTAACAGTTGATCAAGATGGTGAATTGGATTTATATTTTGATGATAGTCAATCTGTACCATTTGCGATGAGCCCACGTGACCTGAAATTAATAGAATCAATCCCCAATATGATGGATTTAGGTATTGATTCTTTGAAAATTGAAGGTCGTATGAAGTCCATTCACTATATTGCGACAGTTGTGTCTGTTTATCGAAAAGTGATTGATGCGTATGCTGCGGATCCTGAAAACTTCAAAATTAAACCAGAATGGTTAATTGAATTAGATAAATGTGCGAATCGTGATACCGCACCTGCTTTCTTCAAAGGAACGCCAGGATATGAAGAGCAAATGTTTGGAAATGAATCAGCTAAAAAGTCACCGTTTGATTTCATCGGATTAGTACTTGCATATGATGAAACAACACAACTTGCCACAATTCAACAACGTAATCATTTTAAACCTGGTCAAGAAGTAGAATTTTTTGGACCTGAAATTGATACATTTAAACAAGTGATAGACGTCATTTATGATGAAGAAGGCAATGAATTAGACGCAGCAAGACACCCACTTCAAATCATTCAAATCAAAGTGAATCAACCCATCTATAAAAACAACATGATGCGAAAGGAAGTTTAAAAACATGTCCTCAACTACGATTATTGGTATAGCTGGTGGTTCTGGCTCAGGTAAAACATCTGTTACAAATAAAATTATGAAAAACTTAGACGGTCACAGTGTTGCCTTAATTGAACAAGATTTTTATTATAAAGATCAATCTCATCTTACTTTTGAAGAACGATTACAAACAAACTATGATCATCCTTTTGCTTTTGACAATGATTTATTAATTCAAAATTTAAAAGATTTAAAAGCAGGTAAATCCGTTGAAGTTCCAACTTATGACTATACAATTCATACTCGAAGCGATAAAAAAATTGCATTTGAACCTAAAGATGTTATTATCGTAGAAGGTATATTTGCGCTTGAAAATGAAATGCTTCGAGATATGATGGATGTAAAAATTTATGTCGATACAGATGCAGATTTACGCATTCTAAGACGGTTAATCAGAGATACAAAAGAAAGAGACCGTACAATGGAATCTGTAGTAGAGCAATATTTAAATGTTGTGCGACCAATGCATAACCAATTTATAGAACCTACTAAAAAATTTGCCGACATAATCATTCCTGAAGGTGGAAGCAATAAAGTCGCCATTGATATAATGACGACAAAAATTCAAGCTTTAGTTCAAAAACAAGACTAATTTTAAACGTAAAAGGAAGATGCAAACATGGAAAATCAAAAACAATATCCAATGACACAAGAGGGCTTTGAAAAGCTAGAACAAGAATTAGAAGAATTAAAAACCGTTAAACGTCCTGAGGTCGTAGAAAAAATTAAAGTCGCACGAAGCTTCGGGGATTTATCAGAGAACTCGGAGTATGACGCTGCAAAAGACGAGCAAGGTTTTATTGAACAGGACATTCAACGAATTGAAACAATGCTTCGCCATGCTTTAATTATTGAAGATACAGGCGATAATCACATCGTTCAAATCGGTAAAACTGTTACATTTGTCGAGTTACCTGGTGATGAAGAAGAGAGCTATCAAATTGTAGGATCAGCTGAAGCTGATGCGTTTAATGGTAAAATATCTAACGAATCACCAATGGCGAAATCTTTAATTGGTAAAAAATTGAACGAAGAAGTTCGTGTACCACTTCCAAACGGTGGGGAAATGAATGTTAAGATTGTTAATATAAAATAACACTTTATGAATTAGAGGTTAAGAATTCCTTAAAATGGGAATAACTTAACCTCTATTTTTTTGTCCTAATCATTATTATGTGATAATGTTTTTTCGTGTGATTGTTTAAACGCATTATCTTTATTCATCGAATATATCAAGAAACATCATTATTGAGGTCTTTAATTGCAATCACATCGTTACTACACATGATAAACAAAACTATTGTCTACTTATAAAATCAAGACATAAATCATATCATACAGTAACGTTAGTATATGCTTTGAAACTTACAATTTATATTAATCCAATCTAAATTGTAAGACTAACATAGGCATGGTAAAATGACTCTTTGTAAAGGGTTTCAGAAAGGGGGATTTAAAATGGAATATCAACAGATTAGCGAACAGGCATTCATGATTTATTTTGAATCAAATATAGATGAAACGACATTCAATCGGTTGCATATCGTAAAAACTTATATCGAATCATTAGAACATCCAGATATTAAAGAAATCGTGCCATCATATCGAGCGCTCTTAGTGTACTTCGACGGTATCTCCATAAAGTATGAATCATTACTTAAAGACTTAAAATTAGAATCGATTACATTCGATGACGTTGCTAAAAATCAACCACGTCGCATCATTAATTTACCAGTGTTATACGGGGGAAAATGGGGACCTGACATAGAGATTGTTGCACAACATAATCAACTTACAGCTGAACAGGTTGTTCAAACGCATACAGAAGGCTACTACTTAGTTTATATGATTGGATTTATGCCTGGGTTTCCATTTTTAGGTGGACTTGACAAACGAATTCATACGCCACGTAAATCAGAGCCAAGAATTAAAATTCCAGCAGGATCAGTGGGTATAGCAAATAATCAAACTGGTTTATACCCCGAAGATTCACCAGGCGGATGGCAAATTATTGGTCAAACACCAATTAAAGTGTTTGATATCCATCGGGATCCTAAAATTTTATATCAACCAGGCGATAAAATTAAATTTTATGCAATCAATGAAGAGCAATTTTTGCACATTAAAAAATATACACAAAACGGTCTCATTGATTATAAAGATTGGGTGATCATCAATTATGAGCATTAAAATATTAAAACCAGGACTTTTTACAACAATTCAAGATTTAGGACGTTTCGGCCATCAGGAAGAAGGTTTTTCTCCAGCTGGTGTGATGGATCGTCCAAGTTTTGAAATATTAAATGCATTACTTAATACGAATAATCAACCCTCTTTAGAAATTACAATGGTAGGCCCAACAATTCAATTTTTAGAACAAAATTTATTTGCGGTTACAGGCGCTCCATTTAATATGAAATTAAATGGTCATACTATACCACATCAAACTGTAATTAAAGCGGTCCAAGGTGATATTTTAGAAATGGGTACTGCTCACGAAGGTGTACGTGCATACATAGGGTTTGCCAATCCCTTAAATGTTCCACTTGTTGAAGGGAGTGCGGCGACACATACACGGACATCTATAGGCGGTCACAAAGGGCGAGTCTTAAAAGCGAAAGATATCATCCCTACGATGCAGCACAATATTGACTATAGTCTCATTGGCCGTTCAACGGACTATCAAAGTTTTAGCCCCAAAGGGAATCTTCCTATTGGTATTATGGACGGTCCACAACTTAACGCCTTTTCTAAGCGTACAATAAAAGAAATTGAAAATTTAGAATTTACAGTATCTGATAGTTCTGACCGCATGGGTTACCGATTAAAAGGACCCTCTATTAAACCTTCAGAGTCAGCAGATATCATTTCTGAACCTGTTGCACTAGGAAGTATACAAGTTCCAAATGATGGCAACCCTATAATATTACTTAATGACAGACAAACTGTTGGCGGTTACACGAAAATTGCAACTGTCATAGATTCAGATATTGTAGATGTCATCCAAAAACGGCCTGGTGAAACCATTCAGTTTGAATGGGTCACATTTAATGAGGCAAATGAAATTCTTGACCGAAAAAACAGAAAACTGCAACATGCTATTTCACAATTACAAAAACAACCGAAACGTTATTTGAACAATATTAGACCCACTCAATCCAAAATTAAAAGTGTATTAAAAGGAGATAGTAAACCATGGATTTAAAACAAATCGATCAAACATTAAGTTTATTAAGAGCATACGGGGCGAAACATTTTAAATATAAAGATGATGATATTGAACTGGAATTAGATTTAGCTGCACAAGTTCCAAATGATGATATGCCTGCACCAACAGCATCTCACCTTACGGGTTCAACTCAGCTTCCATCAAATCATGACACCAATGATACCGAAGATAATGAGAAAGTCATTCGCTCTCAAATGATAGGAACGTTTTACTTACAAGATGAAAAAGAACTTACAAAACCTGTGATTAAAGTCGGTGATCACATCAATAAAGGTGATATTATTGGATATGTTGAAGCAATGAAAGTCATGAACGACGTTACAGCTGATGCATCCGGTGAAATAACAGAAATACTAGTTGATCATGGAGAAAACATCGAACATAACCAAATCATAGTGAAATTGAAATAAAGGGGGGTTAGATGTTTCGAGTATTAGTTGCCAATCGTGGAGAAATTGCAGTACGTATTATACGTGCACTTCGAGAAATGAAAATGGAATCTGTAGCAATTTATGCAGTGGGAGATGAAGCGAGTTTACACGTTAAACTTGCTGACTATGCTGTATGTATTGGCGATGCAAATCCTTTAGACAGCTATTTAAATATAAGAAACATATTAGCTGCTGCTGAGATGACACAAGCCAATGCAATCCATCCTGGTTATGGTTTTTTATCTGAAAGTCCTACTTTTGCAGAGAAAGTTGAGGAAGAAGGTCTTTATTTTATAGGACCTACAAAACGAACTATGGAACTTATGGGAGACAAAATTACAGCACGTCAAACTGTCCATCAAGCAGGTGTTCCCGTTATTCCTGGTTCACAAGGTGCTGTCGAATCCGTCGATGAAGTAAAATCATTAGGAGAAGAACTTGGTTATCCGATTGTCTTGAAAGCGGCAAGTGGCGGTGGCGGGAAAGGCATTCGCATTGTCAAACAAGAGAGTGATATCGAGCGCCTTTTTAAAGAGGCTAAAAGTGAAGGAAATAAATATTTTAACGATGATCGAATATACGTTGAAGCTTTTATCCCAATTGCGAAACATGTGGAAGTACAAGTTTTAGGTGATGGCAAAACAAATTTTATTCATCTCGGAGAACGTGACTGTTCTGTTCAACGGAAAAATCAAAAATTAATAGAAGAGTCTCCTTGTAGTGCGTTAACAAATGAAAAAAGAGCTCAAATGTGTAATGATGCAGTAAAAGTTGCACAAGCAGCAAATTATCGTAGTGCAGGTACAATAGAATTTTTGGTAACAGAAGATGCGTATTATTTTATTGAAATGAATGCACGTATTCAAGTTGAACATACCGTAACTGAAATGCGTACTAATATTGACTTAGTACGACAACAATTATTTATTATGAGAGATGGAGCATTAAAATTAAAACAAGAGGAGATTCCTTTTCAAGGTCACGTCATAGAAGCACGCATTAACGCGGAGGATCCAGAAAAAGGTTTTCGCCCTACGCCTGGTACTGTTGAAAGACTGCATTTACCTCAAGGTTTTAATGTTCGTGTTGATTCACTTCTTTATAGTGGTTACACTGTGTCATCATATTATGATTCATTAGTTGCAAAAGTAATTGTTAAAGGTGACGATCGTTCACATGCGATAGAAAAACTAAAAGTCACTCTAGATGAAATGGTGATAGATGGCTTCACCACTACAGCTGATTTCTTATTTGCTGTATTATCTTATCCACCGTATTATGAAGGTGATGCTAAAGATGTAGACATTAAATTTTTAGATCGTCATTCAATTTTTGAGGAGGCAAATCATGAATAAAGTTGACTTAAATTGCGACTTAGGTGAAAGCTTCGGTAATTACACTATAGGAAATGATAAAGAAGTTATCCCATTGATTACCTCTGCAAACGTTGCATGTGGTTTTCATGCTGGTGACCCGGTAGTAATTCAAAATACAGTCGCACGTGCGAAAACACATGGTGTTGGTATCGGTGCCCATCCAGGTTTTCCGGATTTACAAGGTTTTGGACGTAGACAATTAGATATGACACATGATGAAATCTACAGCATGATCATTTATCAAATTGGCGCGATTCAAGCATTTTGCGACCTTTATGACGTTCCATTAAATCACGTTAAACCACATGGAGCTTTGTATCAAATGGGGGCAAAAGATAGCGCAGTTGCTAAAGTGATTGCACAAGCTGTTTATGATATGAATCCAAATTTAATCTTTGTAGGTTTATCTCAATCTCACTTGATTGAAGAAGCTAAAAAAATTGGATTACAAACGGCGTCTGAAGTCTTCGCAGACCGTCGTTATGAAGAAAACGGACAACTTGTTAGTCGTAAAGAAAAACATGCTGTTATTGAAGATACTAACGAAGCGATTGCTCAAGTGATTAAAATGGTTACTGAGGGTAAGGTGACCGCAACAAATGGAGAAGACATTCATATTACTGCAGATACAATATGTGTGCATGGTGATGGGGCACATGCATTAGAGTTTGTGAGACAAATTCGTGACGCTTTATCAGCAGCTGATGTACGCATTGTTAAATTAGGGGGTTAATTAATGAAAAGGGAATCACAACAATTGAACAGTTCAAAACAATTTGAATTTACAAAAACACATAAACGTTTATTATTAGGTTCTGTGTTTTTGATGGCTACGTCTGCGATAGGACCTGCATTCCTTACGCAAACTGCTGTATTTACGCAACAATTTTTAGCAAGTTTTGCATTTGCAATTCTACTATCTATCATCATTGACATCGGTGCTCAAATTAATATATGGCGTATTTTAGTGGTCACTGGTTTACGTGGACAAGAAGTTGCCAATGAAGTCGTAAAAGGACTAGGAACATTTATTTCAATATTGATCGGTTTAGGGGGTCTCGCGTTCAATATTGGTAATATTGCAGGTGCTGGATTAGGTCTAAACGCCATTTTCGGCATTGATGTGAGACTTGGTGCTGCCATTACGGCAATTATTTCCATCTTAGTCTTTGTTTCAAAAAATGGTCAAAAAATTATGGATGTTGTTACACTTATTTTAGGTATTGTAATGATTACCATCGTAGCGTTTGTTATGATTAAAACAAATCCACCATACTTAGAAGCGGCTGGTCGAATGTTTGTACCTGAAAATCCCGCTGCACTCGTATTACCAATTATTACTTTAGTAGGCGGTACAGTAGGTGGTTATATTACTTTTGCGGGTGCACATCGTCTCCTAGATGCAGATATTAAAGGTAAAGATTATTTACCTTTCGTAAACCGTTCTGCGATTGCAGGTATTTTAACTACTGGTGTGATGAGAGGCTTGTTATTCTTAGGGGTTTTAGGCGTTGTTGTCACTGGCGTAGTTTTAAATCCTGAAAATCCGCCTGCCTCTGTATTTGAACATGCTCTAGGTCCAATTGGTAAAAATATTTTCGGTGTCGTACTTTTTGCCGCTGCAATGTCATCAGTAATTGGTTCGGCATATACAAGTACTACATTTTTGAAAACATTACATCATAAAATAAATAAACATGATAATTATGTAGTTATTACTTTTATTGTATTATCAACTATCATTTTCCTATTTTTAGGAAAACCTGTAACACTATTAATTGTTGCTGGTGCATTCAATGGCCTGATTTTACCTATTGTGTTAACAACAATTTTAATTGCTTCTAAAAATAAACGTATTGTTGGTGACTATCAACACCCGACATGGATGCTTATTTTTGGAATTGTTGCTGTACTTGTAACAATTTTTACTGGATTATATTCATTCCAAGGTTTGTTAGAATTAATTGGTAAATAAATGATTAACTTATGTTACTCATACGTAAACGCTCTTTAAAGTTTTAATTCATTCAACTTTAAAGAGCGCTTTTTTATTGCCATATTTAAGCGCATTACAACCTATTTTTTATTCTCAATACAACGGCCATTATGATAAAATTGACTTCGAATATAGACAACATCTAGGAGGAAAAGTATGATTGGAATCATTGGAGCAATGGAAGAAGAAGTTGCCATCTTAAAGTCACAAATGAGTGATGTCGAGACATTAAAAATTGCGCATACCCTTTTCTATAAAGGGAAGTTAAATAATACAAATGTAGTTTTAATTCAAAGTGGTATTGGAAAAGTAAATGTAGCCATTTCAACGACTTTATTAATTCAACAATTTAAACCTGAACTGATTATCAATACCGGTTCAGCAGGTGGTCTGCAACCAGGATTATCTTTAGGAGACGTTGTGGTAAGCACAAGTGTTACATACCATGATGCAGACGCGCGTGCATTTGGTTATGCAATGGGTCAAATACCTGGGATGCCCGAATCATATGTTGCTGATAAAACATTGATTCATCATGTTAATGACGTTCTAAATACGTTAGAACAACCTGTGAGAGAAGGCATGATCGTATCTGGAGATAGTTTTATAGGAACTGAACAACAGCGCGCAGTTATTCTTAAACATTTTCCAAATGCCATGGCGGCTGAAATGGAAGCTGCGGCAATTGCGCAAACGTGTTATCAGTTTAACGTACCATTTATTGTGACCCGAGCGATTTCAGATTTAGCTGATGGTGTTGCAGGTATGACGTTTGAAGCATTTTTAAAAGTTGCCTCAAAATCATCCAGCCAAATGGTCATTGCTTTAATTCAAAAACTCAATCAATAATAAATATTCATTTTATTGAAGTTATGCTATAATTGTACGAATGAATTTTAAATTTGGAGGATTACGATGGGTATCATTAGTCGCTTATTTTTACCGAATCAATATGTTAAATCAATATATGAAATCGACTTCGATAAATTAAAAGAAAGAAATATTAAAGGCGTAATTACAGATTTGGATAATACGTTAGTAGGTTGGGATGAAGCAGACCCAACACCTGGTGTAGAAGCATGGTTTAAAGGACTAAGCGATCACAATATAAAAGTAACAATCGTTTCTAATAATAATGAAGCACGGGTAAAATCTTTTTCTAAAAATTTAGATGTTGATTACATCTTTAAAGCCCGAAAACCATTAGGAAAATCTCTTATTAAAGCTACTAAACAAATGGGACTTAATAAGGATGAAGTGGTCATTATTGGGGATCAAATGCTCACAGATGTATTTGGTGGAAATCATAATGGATTGTACACAATTATGGTTGTCCCAGTTAAAAATTCTGATGGCTTTGCTACTAAACTCAACAGAATGATTGAACGTCGTTTATTAAATTACTTTAAAAGAAAAGGATATATTAATTGGGAGGAATAACATTTGACTGATGATTTAAAATGTATCGGATGTGGTGCTACACTACAATCAGAAGATAAAGACAAGCCAGGATATGTTCCTGAATCTAGTCTTTACAAAGAAGACGTGATATGTCGTCGCTGTTTTAGATTAAAGCACTACAATGAAGTGCAAGATGTTGGTATGGATAGCGATGACTTTTTAACTTTATTAAATAAATTATCTGATAAAAAAGGTATAGTTGTAAATTTAGTCGATGTTTTTGATTTAGAAGGCTCTTTTATTCATGCAATTAAACGCATTGTGGGAAATAAGAAGATTATTTTAGCCGCAAATAAAATTGACTTATTACCTAAACAAATTAATAAACGTCGTGTGACAGAATGGTTAAGACAATCCGCTAAAAATTACGGATTATATGCAGATGATGTAGTGTTAATTTCAGCAATGAAAAATTACGGTATCGAAGCACTTATGACATCTATTGAAAAACATCGAAATGGTGAAGATGTTTATATTGTT
Organism: Staphylococcus sp. 11007852; assembly: GCF_011394325.1. Taxonomy (NCBI): domain Bacteria; kingdom Bacillati; phylum Bacillota; class Bacilli; order Caryophanales; family Staphylococcaceae; genus Staphylococcus; species Staphylococcus sp. 11007852. The sequence goes on from NZ_JAANBJ010000035.1 coordinate 34,349, forward strand.
GGAACAACAAATGTTGGAAAATCCACGCTTATTAATAAATTAATAGAGCATAGTGTTGGAGAAAAAGATGTAGTCACTACGTCTCGAATACCTGGTACAACACTTGATATGATCGATATTCCTATCGATGAAAACAGTGATATGTATGATACACCAGGAATTATACAAGCACATCAAATGACACATTTAGTTACACCAAAAGAGTTAAATATCATTATGCCTAAAAAAGAAATTAAGCAACGTGTATATCAGCTTAACGAAGGACAAACGTTATTTTTTGGTGGACTCGCTCGTATTGATTATATTAAAGGTGGTAAACGGCCACTCATCTGTTATTTTTCAAACGAATTAAATATCCACCGAACAAAAACATCTAATGCAGATCGTTTATGGCACGAACAACTAGGGGATTTGCTGTCACCACCATCAGATGCGTCAATGTTCCAATTAGATGAATTAAAAACTGTAACTCATTCAACGAATACTGAAAAACAGGACGTAATGATTTCTGGTTTAGGATTTATAACAATTGACAAAGGTGCAACGTTTAGTGTGACGGTGCCAAAATCAGTAGATGTCACATTAAGACCATCAATTATGTAGGAAGTGTTTAAATGAAATTTGCAGTAATCGGTCATCCAATTCAACACTCATTGTCACCATTGATGCAACACGCAAATTTTCAATCTTTAAATATGGATGCTGAATATGAAGCGCTCAATATTCCAGTAGAACATTTTCACCATATTAAAGATATCATTAATAGTCGTCAACTGAATGGATTTAATGTAACGATTCCTCATAAAGAACGTATTATTCCATATTTAGATGTGTTATCAGATGAAGCGAAAGAAATGGGTGCCGTAAATACGGTAGTCGTTAAAGATGATAAGTGGATAGGTTATAATACTGATGGTATTGGCTTTGTTAAAGGATTGGAATCCTATTATGGCGAATTAAAAAAAGCTAAAATCCTCATTTTAGGTGCTGGCGGGGCTAGTAAAGGAATTGCATATCAATTAAAACAACGAACAAGTTATCCTATTTATGTTGCGAATAGAACAATGGCACGCTTTGATTCATGGTCATTTGAAATCAATGCTATTCCGTTAGAAGACGTGAATACTATTGCGTCACAATTCGACATCATCATAAATACAACACCACTTGGTATGGGTCAATCTCATGAAAGTATTATGACATTGAAAAACCTAAAGCCTAACGCACTTGTAGCAGATATTATATATACACCTCTCATTACACCATTTTTAGCTACTGCACGCCAAAATGGTTATGATATTTACAATGGTTTAGACATGTTTGTATATCAAGGTGCGGAAAGTTTTAATATTTGGACGCAAAGAAAAGCTGATATAGAAGCAATGAAAACAGCAGTATTAACTAAATTAAACTCAAAGTAGGAGGAAATTATGACTTTAACAGGGAAACAAAAACGTTTTTTACGCAGTGAAGCCCACCACATTGATCCTATTTTTCAAATTGGGAAATCTGGTATTAATGAAAATATGGTTGAACAAATTAAAGATGCGTTAGAAAAGCGTGAATTAATTAAAGTACACATTTTACAAAATAATTTTGATGATAAAGGCGATCTTGCAGAATCATTAAGTAGCGCGACTGATAGCCACCTAGTTCAACAAATTGGATCTATGATTGTTTTATATAAAACATCAACGAACCATAAAAAAATTGAGTTGCCTTAATTATGGAAAAAATCGTCATATACGGTGGACAATTCAATCCCATTCATAGTGCGCATGAGATGGTGGCAACCATGGTAAATGAAGCAATAGCACCTGATATTTTCTACTTTTTACCAAGTTACAAATCACCTTTAAAGGTGCATACAGATATTATTGACGTCAAACATCGTATTGAAATGATTCAATGTGTGATTAAAAATTTAGGTTTTGGCACCATAAGGTATGATGAACTCGAGCGTAAAGGGGATAGCTATACGTATGATACATTAAAAATAGTACAAGAAGCACACCCGAGTGCAAAATTGTATTTTGTCATTGGTACTGATCAATATGAACAACTTGCTCAATGGTATAAAATCGATATGTTGCGTTCTTTTGTTACTTTTATCGTCGTTAATCGGCAACCTAAAGCCGTTATCAATGATGAGAGCATCATACAAGTTAATATGCCTGAAATGGCCATCAGCTCCACAGAAATACGTGAGCGTCGTAAACGTGGACAGACAATTCATATGTGGGTACCACTCAATGTGGAACATTATATTATGAAGGAGGATTTATATGGATAAATCTTTCGCTATAGAATTAGTTGAACAAAAATTACCGAAGAAACGGTTTGAACATTCTATGCGCGTTGCTGAAAATGCCGTTAAATTAGCTGAAATTTATGAAGGGGATACAAATAAAGCTGAATTGGCGGGTATTTTACATGATTTCTGTAAATATGATGATTTAGGCTCGATGTATCAAAAAGTGACACGCTATGAATTGGATTCCACTTTATTAAGCTATGGTTCTGAAATATTACACGGGCCCGTTTGTGCAGCCATTATGAAGCATCAATATCATCTTAATGATGAAGATGTTCTATTAGCCATTGCACACCATACAACCGGGCGTCAACAAATGACTAAAAATGAAAAAATCGTTTTTATTGCGGACTATATAGAGCCTGGACGTACAACTAAGGGCGTAGAAGATATTCGCGAAATGGTATTGAGTGGAAAAGGATTAGATAAGACGATTTATGAAATTTCTAAACGTACTGTTTTATATCTCGTTGAAAAAGATGTTAATGTATATCAAGCAACGATAGATTGCTTGAATTATTATAATTTTAACGATTCTAAATAAAGGATGATTAAATGAACGCTTATGAACTTTTAACTTACGCTGTTGAAGCAGCTGGCGATAAAAAAGCAGAAAATATAATTGCTTTAAATATGCAAGAGATTTCAGATATTGCTGATTATTTTGTAGTCTGTCACGGAAATAATGAAAGACAAGTTCAAGCAATAGCTAAAGCTGTAAAAGATGTTGCAGAGTCACATCAAATAACAGTGAAGCGAATGGAAGGATATCAAGAAGCAAAATGGATATTAGTTGATTTAGGTGATGTCGTTGTACATGTCTTTTATAGAGATGAACGTTTACATTACAATCTTGAAAAATTATATCATGATGCTGAAATGTACCGATATGATGAGGTCGTTCACGCATAATGGCATATCAAAACTTAAGTGAATTTTACGATACGCTCACAGAGGATCAACCTTATCAAGATTGGGTTAACGTATTAGAGCAATTGACTGCATCGATGCAAATAAACAATTTATTAGATATTGGATGTGGCACAGGTACTTTAACTTGCTTATTTTCAAAGATTGCTAAAAATGTGACTGGCATGGATTTAAGCGATGAGATGATTGAGAAAGCAAAATTAAAGTCTGACAAGATTACATGGTTAAAAGGGGATATGTCGAATTTTAATCTAAATCAAAAATTTGATGTAATTACAATTTGTTGTGACTCACTTAATTATTTAACTACAGAAGATGCTGTTATGAACACATTTAATCATGTATACCATCATCTGAATGAGCATGGACTTCTAATGTTTGATGTTCACACCGCTCACAAAATGGAAACACAATTCAATCATCAAACTTATATAGATGATAGAGATGACCTCACACTACTATGGCAAGCTACACCAGGAGATGATCCTTTAAGTGTATGGCATGATTTAACATTTTTTAGTTTGAACGAAGACGGTACCTATAGTAGAACTGACGAATCACAATATCAACGCACCCTTGAAAAACCGCTATATGATGAGATGTTGAAAATCGTCGGCTTTAAAAACATTCAATCTTTTTATGATTTTGATATAACTAATCAATCTTCCCATAGTGATCGCTTGTTTTTCGTAGCAACTAAATAAAGTAACTTACCCCTTTCATGCGAGTAATAATGTGAAAGGGGATTTTTCTATGTATGAACAAATTCAACAGCGATTGAAGCAACCTAAATATTATGTCACTGTACTCATACTTTTATTTTTAATTGCTTTGGCAATGATACTTTATATGAATCATTCAACAAATGAAGTAAGTAGTCCATCACCTGTAACTGAAATGAATCAAAGCGAGCTAATGAGTCAACAAGCATCAACGCCTAAACTAGATACACCTCCTATTACAGATATCATAGTGGATATTAAGGGAGCTGTTATGCATCCAAGAACTTATACAATGAAATCGAATCAAAGGGTGGATGATTTACTAAAAAAAGCCGGTGTACTTCATAATGCTGACGTTTCACAAATCAATTTAGCCGAAAAACTAATGGATCAAAAAATGATTTATGTCCCATTTAAAGGCGAAAAATCAACGATGCAACAAGCACAAAATATGACAAGTGCCACAACTGAGTCAGATATAAAGCCTATCAACCTCAATTTAGCCCAGTCTTCCGACTTAACCGAAATACCAGGGATAGGACCTTCAAAAGCTGAATTGATTATAAATTATAGAGAAGAAAAAGGGGGTTTTAAAACTGTTGAAGAATTAAAAGAAGTAAAGGGAATTGGAGAAAAAACATTCGAGAAATTAAAACCATATTTCGTGGTGTAATTTTGTCTAACTTCTATTTTTTAAAATCATGTGTATCATTATATAATGTATAATGATACTAAGACATGACAGATATCAAATGAAAATGAAGAGGTGACTTTATGGAACGGATTCAATGGGACGAATATTTCATGGCCAAATCACATTTATTAGCGTTACGCTCAACGTGTTCGCGATTATCAGTTGGGGCAACAATCATTAAAGACAATCGAATCATTGCAGGAGGGTATAACGGCTCTGTAGCGGGTGAAGTTCACTGCATAGACGAAGGATGTTTAATAGAAGACGGACATTGTATTCGCACCATTCATGCTGAAATGAATGCGTTACTACAGTGTGCAAAACAAGGGGTCTCAACTGAAAATGCTACGATATATGTCACGCATTTCCCATGTTTAAACTGTACAAAATCAATCATTCAAGCTGGTATTAAAACCATTTATTATGCAGAAGATTATCGAAACCATCCATATGCTATTCAACTTTTAAAACAATCTGGCGTCACGTTTGAACGTGTACCATTTCGCCCTCAAGATATAGTAAAATATATACTTGGTACACAACGATAAATGCCATACTTTCTAAATAGTTTTATCATTGGTCAACTATGTATTCATCACCCTTATACTGCGTGTTTCTTTTTATTTCTTTTAGCATGCAGTATGGTGATTAAACGTAAACCATTGATATTGGTAGGGTTAAGCCTATTTGCTGGTGTTTTTGGTGCAATTCTAGAATTTAATTTTATTAACACACTTCAAAGGCATACGCATCACCTATCATCAGTAACAAACAAAGAGATGATATATGAGGTCAAATTCCTAACACAACCCATAGACATTGAAGGTGAATTGACTGCTTTCGTACGAACTAAAGATGACGAGAAACTCCAATTAAAATCCTACTCAAACCCCAAATTACCTTTACTAAAACCAGAATTTTATGCCACGCATTCGTGTTTAATAAAAGGGAAGTATAAACCTGCATTACGTTCAGGACAACTTGGATATTTAAATGTGCAATCATTACAATTAAATCAATGTAAACCAGATCCTCCATCATGGTCTGATCGCATTCGACAATTAAGAAATACTTACATCAATCACATGCGAACGAGTTCTATTCATGGTAAAGATAAATTGATTGCTCTAGCTACTGGTGATATTCAATTTATAGAGAAGAAACAACTTCTCTTAATTCGGCAATTAGGAATTTCACATTTGTTTGCTGTCAGTGGTACCCACGTCGCTATCTTCATCGGATTACTTTATCAACTGTTTAAACGTTTACCTATACCTCTATGTGTATCTAAAACGCTGTTATTACTCCTATTACCTTGTTACTTAATCTTTGCAGGCGAAGCACCAAGTGCGCAAAGAGCTGTGATTATGGCAAGTCTCGTACTCTTATTTTCAAAATACATTCGCCATAAAGGCGTTACAATTTTGGCTGTCAGTTATATTATGCTTACAATAAATGACCAAAGCCTACATTATCATTTAGGATTCCAATTTTCGTTTGCTATATGTTTTTTATTACTTATTATGCAAAACTGTTACCATAATAAGCCCATGTTTACTACATTGGTTTTAACTAGCCTTATCTCTTTTTATGGAAGTATTCCAATTAGTTACCAACATTTTAATGAGATTCAATGGCAATCTATTATTACTAATCTTTATTTCCTTCCACTTTACAGTATTGTTATTATTCCACTCGCAATCCTTTCAATTATTGTTTTGACCATATTTCCATCTACGATATCATTGATGCCTAGTTTTATTAGTCCAATATTTCTCCTTCAAGATTATTTGTTGGATTTAAGTCAATCGCTTACACAAATTCGTTGGATTATTCCAAATTATGGTGAAATAGGGTATGTCATTCTTACTATGTTATGTTTTTTTAGTTTATATATGATTGTTAAAAAGAGATACTTAAAATACAGTATCTTAACAATAACTATTTTGTTATTATCTCAACTTGCTATTATTCCAGGAAAAGATGAGATGACTATGATTGATGTAGGTCAAGGAGATGCCATTCTTTTCACAACGCGTAACCATCAAACATTTCTTATTGATACAGGTGGTCAAATTGCATCCCATAATCAGAAGTATCATTACAACATAACTGAGAAAAAATTATTTCCTATACTTAAACATAAGGGTATCACGCACATTGATTATTTATTAATTACGCATGTACATGCGGATCATATGGGAGAACTAAATCGTTTATCTCAAATGATAGACATTCGAAATATCATATTTAACCCTAAACACTTTAATTCGGATAAATTACATGAAGTTCTCACTATTGCCCGCACTCATAACATTCAGTTACATTCCGCTTTTAAACTTAAAACGTTAGCATTAGGACAGTACCATTTTCAATTTATAGATGCTACGGTAGAAAATAGTCAAAATCCTAATGATCATTCGATAATCACATTCGCTACGATTCATCAATCAGCGTTATTATTAATGGGTGATGCTACGACAGAAAATGAAAAGAGACTACTGCAAAAGATAAAACTTCCTAAAATTAATATTTTAAAGGTTGGCCATCACGGGAGTTTAACAAGTACCTCTCAATCTTTTTTAGCACATATCCGTCCTCAATATGCGCTCATATCAAGTGCAAAAAACAATGTTTATCAACTGCCTCATCCAACAATTTTAAAGCGACTACAAGAATTTAATTGCATTACTTATAATACAGCTGATACACATACGCTCTCCATTCAATTTAATCCGCATCAACCACGACAATATAATATTTACAATCTAACAAAATGAAAACTCTATAAACATTCATGTATAACTCATGACAACATGATATAATAATGCTAATTGTTTTAAGAGAGGAAGTTTTTAATGCCGACGCCAATCTATACTGTGTATGGAGACATACCTGAATTAATAGAGAAAGAAACGAACCATATCATTAATAATTATTTAGACGGCGAACCCAAAGACGACTTTAACTATATAAAATTTAATTTATATGAAACAAACTTTAATCAAATTATTGAAGAAGCAATGACAATGCCGTTATTTTCTTCAAAAAAAGTAGTGCTTATTCAAAATGCATACATTTTTACTGGAGAAAAGGTTGCGAAAGATCAAGTTGTCGATATGAATACCGTTATTGAATTTCTAGAAAAATATGACGGAGATACGCTTGTAGTCTTTGAAGTAACAACGCTCAAGCTTGATGAACGTAAAAAAGTGGTTAAAACATTAAAAAAGCAGGCGAAGTTAAAAAAAGTTGAACAAATGTCTGAAGCTGAAATGAAGCAATGGATTCATTCTTATTTAAATCAGAATTATAAAGAGATAAAACAAGATGCTTTAGATCAATTTTTAACATTGACTGGCATTCATTATCAACTCATTAATCAAGAACTTGAAAAATTATTATTATATATTGGGGATAAACCTACGATTAACCTTGAAGATGTAAGATCAATCGTAAATCGTAGCTTAGAACAAAACGTTTTTTTATTAACCGAGCATATTCAAAATAAACAAAAGCAAAAAGCAGTCTTGTTAATGCGCGATTTAATACAATTAAAAGAAGAGCCTATTAAATTACTAGCTTTAATTACTAGCAATTATAGACTATATTATCAAAGTTTAATATTAAATCAAAAAGGCTATTCAGAGCAACAAATCGCTAAAACGGTTGGTGCACATCCTTATCGCGTAAAACTTGCATTAAGGCAAGCACGTCAGTATTCCTTAGAATCATTACTTGATAAAATGAATATTTGCGCTGAAACAGATTATCAACTTAAATCATCTTATATGGACAAAGTATTACTTCTTGAATTATTTATTTTAAAATTGTAATCTATATGGTATCTATCTATTTCACATTTAATCGTCGGGAGTATGCCAATTCACTCCCGGCGTTTATATTCAAAAAATCGTATCATTGTAATAAAAAAGACAAACCTCACTTTTAAAAAGTAGGTCTGTCTTTAAAATGATGCATACACTTATTGTATGACATTATTTAGCTGACATTAATTTAGATTTCATTCTGTCCGCTTTATTAGAGTGGATTAAATTACTTTGTGCAGCTTTATCAATTTTTTTGATAGCGCTGTTCACTAATTCTTGTTTATTATCAGCATTTGTTTCGATAGCTGTTTTAGCGCGTTTAACCGCTGTACGCATATCGTTTTTTTGTGAAATGTTTTTACTTTCAGCAGTGTGCGTTGTTTTCACACGTTTAATTGCAGATTTGATATTTGGCATTTAGAGCACCTCCTAAAAACATGATGATCAAAAGGTTTTGATTACAACAAAATTTATTCTATCAAAACTCAATTCATTGTGCAATCATTAATTAGAACGAATCATGCATTTTTAGCGTAATTTTTCAATCTGAAAGCTATACGTAATGTCATTTCATAAGTTGCAATTATATGCCAAAAACGTTATCATATCAAAGATGCGATACATAATTAGGAAGAACGAGAAAGTGAGAAGGATACGATGAATAATAAAGAGCGATTAAATCGACGTAAAAATATAAGAAACTTTTCAATCATTGCCCATATCGATCATGGAAAGTCAACGTTAGCGGATAGAATCCTTGAAAATACGAAATCTGTTGAAGCGCGAGAAATGCAGTCTCAATTATTAGACTCGATGGATTTAGAGCGTGAACGTGGTATAACAATAAAGTTAAATGCCGTTCGTTTGAAATACGAAGCAAATGATGGTGAAACGTACACATTCCACCTCATTGACACACCAGGACACGTCGATTTTACCTATGAAGTTTCGCGTTCTTTAGCAGCATGTGAAGGTGCAATACTCGTAGTCGATGCTGCACAAGGTATTGAAGCGCAAACATTAGCAAACGTCTATCTTGCTTTAGATAATGATTTAGAATTAATTCCTGTAATTAATAAAATCGATTTGCCAGCTGCTGAACCTGAACGTGTTAAGCAAGAAGTTGAAGATGTTATTGGTCTGGATAAAGATGATGCCGTTTTAGCTAGTGCAAAATCTAACATCGGTATAGATGAAATTTTAGAGAAAATCGTTGAGATGGTACCACCACCAGAAGGAGATCCAGAAGCACCATTAAAAGCGTTAATTTTTGATTCAGAATATGATCCATATCGTGGCGTTATTTCATCCATTCGCGTGGTAGATGGTGTGGTCAAACCTGGAGATAAAATCAAAATGATGGCAACAGGTAAATCATTTGAAGTAACAGAAGTTGGTATTAATACACCAAAACAACTTCCAGTTGATGAGTTAACAGTAGGTGATGTAGGTTATATTATTGCAAGCATTAAAAACGTTGATGATTCACGTGTCGGCGATACCATCACACACTTTGACCGACCTGCAGACACCCCTTTAAAAGGATATAAAAAGATGAATCCAATGGTGTACTGTGGCTTATTCCCGATAGATAACAAAGATTATAACGATTTGAGGGAAGCGCTTGAAAAACTACAACTTAATGATGCTTCTTTAGAATTTGAACCTGAATCTTCTAAAGCGCTAGGCTTTGGTTATCGCACAGGATTTCTTGGTATGCTTCATATGGAAATCATTCAAGAACGTATTGAACGCGAATTTGGTATAGAACTGATTGCGACTGCACCATCGGTTATTTATTCAGTTGTGCTTAGAAATGGAGATACAATTCAAGTCGACAACCCAGCACAAATGCCAGAACGTGATAAAATTGAAAAAGTATTTGAACCTTATGTACGCGCAACGATGATGGTGCCTAATGATTATGTTGGTGCTGTCATGGAATTATGCCAACGTAAACGTGGCCAATTTATTAATATGGATTATCTTGATGATATTCGAGTAAGTATCGTTTATGAATTACCACTTTCTGAGGTTGTTTTCGACTTTTTTGATCAATTAAAATCTAATACAAAAGGATATGCTTCTTTTGATTATGAGTTTATTGAAAATAAAGAGAGCAATCTTGTAAAAATGGATATCTTATTAAATGGAGACAAGGTTGATGCATTAAGCTTTATTGTTCATAGAGACTTTGCATATGAGCGTGGTAAGGCACTTGTAGAAAAGCTCAAAACTTTAATTCCGCGTCAGCAATTCGAAGTACCTGTGCAAGCAGCAGTAGGGCATAAAATTGTAGCACGTACAAATATAAAATCTATGGGTAAAAATGTACTTTCTAAATGTTACGGTGGCGATATTAGTCGTAAACGTAAATTACTAGAGAAACAAAAAGCGGGTAAAGCCAAAATGAAGGCTGTAGGTAATGTAGAAATACCTCAAGACGCCTTTTTAGCCGTATTAAAGATGGATGAAGAGTAAAATCAACTCCCGATTACAGCGCGTGTATTGTGATTGGGAGTTTTATTATTGAAAGGCGGGAGATTATGACTGTAAAAAGCGCATACATTCACATTCCATTTTGTGTGAAAATTTGTACTTATTGTGATTTCAATAAATATTATATTCAACATCAACCCGTGGATACCTATTTAGATTGTTTAATCGCAGAAATGAACCGTGTGACAGAAACAACGTTAAACACAATGTTTGTGGGTGGTGGCACACCAACAGCTTTAACACCAAAACAGTTAGAACGGTTATTAACGGCAATCCAACATAAGTTTAATATTCTAGGGGAATATACTTTTGAAGCTAACCCTGACGAATTGACTGAAGAAAAAATACGTTTACTCAAAAGTTACGGTGTGAACCGATTATCGATGGGGGTTCAAACATTCGATGCCTCTTTATTAAAGGTGCTTGGTCGCAGTCATCAAACTGAAGATATTTATAGAGCTGTTTCATATTCGAAAAAACATAACATTCAATCAATAAGTCTAGATTTAATGTATCATTTACCAAATCAGACTATAGCACAATTTGAAAAGAGCTTAAATGAAGCACTTTCTTTAGACATTGATCATATTTCGAGTTATGGCTTAATATTAGAACCTCAAACACAATTTTATAACCTTTATAGAAGAGGTAAATTAAATCTTCCAAGTGACACTTTAGGTGCCGAAATGTATCAATTATTAATGGATAAAATCCGATCCTCACCCATGCATCAATACGAAATATCTAACTTTGCAAAAGATGGTCATGAATCTGAGCATAATAAGGTATATTGGCGTAATGAAAGTTATTATGGTTTTGGTGCTGGTGCGAGCGGGTATATTGATGGATGTCGTTATACCAATGTAAAACCAGTCAATCATTACATTAAGCAAGTTCAACAACACAAACAACCGATTTTAGAGCAAAATTACCCAACATTAAATGAAAAAATAGAAGAAGAAATGTTTTTAGGACTAAGAATGAATGACGGTGTTAGTAAACAACATTTTTATGAAAAATATGGTCAACATGTAGAGGATATTTATAAACAAGAAATTTCACATTTAGAAAAAAAAGGGTTACTTATCAATACCGAAGAAAATGTGGCTTTAACAAGTCGCGGACGTATTGTAGGAAATGATGTTTTCGAAGCGTTTATACGCATTTAAAAAATTTTTTAATTCCAGACCTTTAACGTTGACTTACTTTGACCAATTTGATAAATTATAATTAGCACTTAGGACAAAGGAGTGCTAATGAGGTGAAAACATGATTACAAAAAGACAATTAAGTATTTTAAATGCAATTGTTGAGGATTATGTTGAACTTGGCCAACCTATTGGATCAAACACAATACTTCAGCGACATGATGTAAATGTGAGTCCAGCTACAATACGCAATGAAATGAAATTATTAGAAACTAAGTATCTAATAGAGAAAACACATTCATCATCAGGACGTATCCCATCTGAAGCTGGTTTCAGATTATATGCCAATCGATTATTAAATGAACCGATTGAAGCAAATAAGCAAAATTATATTAGCATGTATGATATGTATACGAAACATCATTTTGATATTTCTTCTACACTCAACCATTTTGCTAAAGTATTTTCTAATCAATCACATTACACGACACTTGTCGTAGGTCCAGACCATTCTAAGGTGGCATTATTAGATATCAAATTATTAAAAGTACATGATCATCATCTTGTGATTGTGTTGATATATGAAACTGGCCATATAAAACAACTTCATTTATCTTCATCACAACCGATATCTCAATCATCTGTTATTAGAATGTCTAATTATGTTTCTGAGCAAGCACGGAGCAATATCAATCAAACTTTTCATCCTCAATACTTAGATGCGCATGACTTTTCATCAGATGAATATGATATTCTTTTTAAAGTCTATCAATTAATTCATCAACAATTATCAAGTGAATCAGCACGCATCTATTTAGGTGGAAAGCACCAACTGATTGATGCACTCAATGAGCATAACGTTGCTGCTATTCAACCTATTTTAAAATATATTGAATCAAATCAAATTACAGCTTTGATTGATGATAATTTGGATTCTGCAATAAATATTAAAATAGGACGGGACATAGAAAAGAACATAAATGACATTGCAATTTTAACGCGACGATATCATATTGATCATGGACTGAACGGTTATGTTGCCGTTATTGGTCCTACAGCAATGCATTATCAAAATGTGATTCAATTGCTTAGTAGAATTTCATAATATACGATTAACGAAATAGAGTATGGAGGTTTCAAAATGTCTGAAGAAAAAGATTTTACTACACAAGATAAAAATGAAGACAAGACAGATGTTGATACATCAGAGCAATCTTCTAATACAACTGAAAATAGTGAAGTAAATTCAACAAATGAAGCGAACAATGACACTAATGAAGCAACTCATGAAAATGTTGAAGAAGAAACAGTAGACCCTAAAGATGAAGAAATTGCATCTTTAAAGGCACAAGTAGAAAAAGAAGAAGAAAAGTATTTACGCTTATACGCGGAATTTGAAAATTATAAGAGACGTATTCAAAAAGAGAATGAAACTCAAAGAAAGTATCAATCACAAGGTGTTTTAAATGATATTTTACCTGCGTTAGATAATTTCGAGCGTGCATTACAAATCAATGGTGATGATGAATCATTTAACGCACTAAAAAAAGGTGTTGAAATGGTCTACAGTAGTTTAATCCATGCTCTCGAAAACAATGGACTTGAAACAATTCAAGCGGAAGGCGAGACATTCGACCCTAACTTCCATCAAGCTGTAGTTCAAGATGATAATCCTGATTTTGAATCTGGACAAATTACAGAGGAATTACAAAAAGGGTATAAACTGAAAGATCGTGTTTTAAGACCTTCAATGGTAAAAGTAAATCAATAATTTTGACGAAAGTTACCAGTTTATGTAAAAATAATTATGTTTGAAAATTAGGAGGAATTAGATTATGAGTAAAGTAATTGGTATTGACTTAGGAACAACAAACTCTTGTGTATCTGTATTAGAAGGTGATGAACCTAAAGTAATTCAAAACCCAGAAGGTGCACGTACTACACCATCAGTTGTTGCATTTAAAAATGGCGAGACACAAGTTGGGGAAGTTGCAAAACGTCAAGCAATCACTAACCCTAATACGATTCAATCTATTAAACGTCATATGGGTACAGACTATAAAGAAAATATTGATGGCAAATCATACACACCTCAAGAAATTTCAGCAATGATTTTACAAAATTTAAAAAACACAGCTGAAAGCTATTTAGGTGAAAAAGTTGAGAAAGCAGTTGTTACTGTACCAGCTTACTTTAATGACAGCGAACGTCAAGCAACAAAAGATGCTGGTAAAATTGCTGGATTAGAAGTAGAGCGTATTATTAACGAACCAACAGCTGCTGCATTAGCTTACGGTTTAGATAAAACTGACAAAGATGAAAAAGTGTTAGTTTTCGACCTTGGTGGCGGTACTTTTGACGTTTCTATTTTAGAATTAGGTGACGGTGTATTTGAAGTATTAGCAACTGCAGGTGATAACCGCCTTGGTGGCGATGACTTTGACCAAGTTATTATTGACTATTTAGTAAAAGAATTTAAATCTGAAAACGGTGTTGACTTATCTAAAGATAAAATGGCATTACAACGTTTAAAAGATGCTGCTGAAAAAGCGAAAAAAGATTTATCAGGTGTATCTTCAACTCAAATTTCTTTACCATTCATTTCAGCTGGAGAAGCGGGTCCACTACATTTAGAAATGACTTTATCTCGTGCTAAATTTGAAGAGCTTGCTGATAGTTTAATTGCAAAAACTATGGCTCCAACGCGTCAAGCATTGAGTGATGCAGGTCTATCTACATCAGATATTGATGAAGTAATCTTAGTTGGTGGTTCAACACGTATTCCAGCTGTACAAGAAGCAATTAAAAAAGAAATTGGTAAAGAACCAAATAAAGGTGTTAACCCTGACGAAGTTGTTGCTATGGGTGCTGCTATTCAAGGCGGTGTTATCACGGGTGACGTTAAAGACGTCGTATTACTTGACGTAACACCATTATCATTAGGTATTGAAACTGTAGGTGGACGTATGAATACATTAATTGAACGTAATACGACAATTCCTACTTCAAAATCACGTGTGTATTCAACTGCTGTTGATAACCAACCATCAGTAGACATCCACGTGCTTCAAGGTGAACGTCCGATGGCTTCTGACAACAAAACATTAGGTCGTTTCCAATTAACAGACATTCCACCAGCACCACGTAACACACCACAAATTGAAGTAACATTTGACATTGACAAAAACGGTATTGTTCACGTTACAGCGAAAGATTTAGGTACAAACAAAGAACAAAAAATTACAATCGAATCCTCTTCAGCATTATCAGACGATGAAATCGAACGCATGGTTAAAGATGCGGAAGAAAATGCGGAAGCTGATAAAAAACGTCGTGAAGAAGCAGATTTACGTAATGAAGCTGATCAACTCGTATTCCAAGTTGACAAAGCATTATCAGACTTAGGTGATAATGTTACTGAGGATGATAAAAAAGAAGCAGAAACGAAAAAAGACGACTTAAAATCTGCCCTTGAAGGTAGCGATATTGAGGAAATCAAATCTAAAAAAGAAGCGCTAGAGCAAGTGATTCAACAATTATCAATGAAAGCATATGAACAAGCGCAACAAGGTCAACAAGCTCAAGGACAAGGTCAACAGGAACAATCATCTAACCAAGACGATACAGTTGAAGATGCAGAATTCAAAGAAGTGAAAGACGACGATAATAAATAATATTTGTGTTACACTAAACACGTATCAATAGTCTATCAATATATGAAATAGAGGGGCTAGGACAGCAACGTCCCAGCCTCTTTTCATTCATAAGAAGTAAAAAAGGGAGCGATAGCATTGGCAAAAAGAGACTATTATGAAGTCCTGGGCGTAAGTAAAAGTGCTTCTAAAGATGAAATCAAAAAAGCATATCGAAAATTATCAAAAAAATACCATCCTGATATTAACAAAGAAGAAGGCTCTGATGCGAAATTCAAAGAAATCAGTGAAGCATATGAAGTCTTAAGTGACGATCAAAAACGTCAACGATACGATCAATTCGGTCATGCAGGAGCACAAGATGATTTTGGTCAAGGTTTTGGAGGTCAAGACTTTTCAGGCTTTGGTGGTTCAGGTTTTGAAGACATTTTCAATTCATTCTTCGGCGGTCAACGTCAAAGAGACCCTAATGCGCCACGTAAAGGTGATGATCTTCAATATACAATGACGATCACGTTTGAAGAAGCCGTATTTGGTACGAAAAAAGAAATATCAATTCGTAAAGAAGTTACATGTCAAACATGTAATGGTAATGGTGCTAAACCTGGTACGAAAAAGAAAACGTGTTCATATTGTAAAGGTTCTGGACATGTGTCTGTAGAACAAAATACAATTTTAGGCCGCGTTAGAACTGAAAAAGTATGTCCACAATGTAATGGTTCTGGGGAAGAATTTGAAGAATCTTGTCCAACTTGTCATGGTCGTGGTACAGAAACTAAAAATGTTAAACTTGAAGTTACAGTGCCAGAAGGTGTAGATAATGATCAACAAATTCGTTTAGCTGGTCAAGGTGCACCAGGTGAGAATGGTGGTCCTGCTGGTGATTTATTTGTTGTATTTAGAGTAAAACCATCTGATAAGTTTACGCGTGATGGCGATGATATATTATACAAACAGAACATTAGTATCGCGCAAGCTGCTCTAGGTGATGAAATTAAAGTACCAACATTAAATGGTCAAGTCATGTTAACAATTCCAGCTGGAACGCAATCAGGCAAGCAGTTCCGTTTAAAAGGTAAAGGCGTTAAAAACGTACATGGTTATGGCCATGGTGATTTATTTGTAAATATAGTTGTTGCAACACCTACAAATCTAACCGATAAACAACGTGAATTATTAAAAGCATTTGCTGAGGAAAGTGGCGAATCTATTTCAGAACAACCTTCTAATTTTAAAGATAAAGCACGTCGTTTCTTCAAAGGAGAATAATAAATGAAATGGATAGAATTATCTGTAGTGGTGAATAATGAAGCAGAAGAAAGTGTCACTGAAATACTACAAAATGCAGGTTCTAATGGGGTGGCAATAGAAGATTCGAATGAATTACATCGAAAGAGAGAAGATCGATTTGGTGAGATTTTTGCGTTAAATCCTCAAGATTATCCTGAAAATCACATGATTATTAAAGCGTATTACAATGAATCACAATTTACGCGTACCTTACTTGAATCCATTGAGTCTAATATACTAAAACTAGACATTTTAAATTATGACGTTTTCAAAATGACACATCAGGATATCGAAGAATCTGATTGGGAAAACGAATGGAAAAATTATTTTCATCCATTTAAGGCATCTGAAAGATTTTTTATTGTGCCAAGTTGGGAAACTGTTCAAAAAGATGCACAACATTTGTACATTGAACTAGATCCAGGAATGGCGTTCGGCACGGGCGACCATCCAACAACGAGTATGTGTTTGAAAGCGATTGAAAAAATAGTTCAACCTCACCACCGTGTGATTGACGTGGGTACAGGTTCAGGCATTTTGAGCATTGCATCCCATTTGTTAGGTGCCCAACATGTCAAAGCATTAGACTTGGATGAAATGGCAGTTCAAGTTGCAAGAGAAAATTTCAAGAAAAATCATTGTGATTCTCACATTCAAACCACTACAGGTAATTTATTAACAGATGAGCACGACCATTACGATGTAGTCATCGCAAATATTCTTGCACACGTGATTACACTTATGGTTGAAGATGCATATCAAACATTGAATCAAGATGGATTTTTTATTGCTTCAGGAATTATTGATGATAAAGCAGAAACACTTATCAATCAAATGAAAGAAACAGGATTTTCTATTATCGAGACACAACAGGATAATGGTTGGGTCTGTATAACTGCTCAAAAGGTGTGAGATAGATGCAACGGTACTTTTTAAATGAAAACGCTGAGTTACATCAGCGTTTTTTTATAACAAATTCTGAAGATATTCACCATATTCTTAACGTAATGCGTATGGACGTCGGAGATACTATCATTATCAATTTTAATCAACAGCGTACATACGAATCTCAACTCATAACAATACAAAAAGATTGCATCGAAATAGAAACAAGTAGAGAAATAGACTTAAATACTGAAATGCCGGTGAACGTAACAATCTGTAGTGGCCTTATTAAAAGCGATAAGTACGAATGGTTACTACAAAAAGCCACGGAATTAGGGGCTCATCATTTTATTGCCACCCAAATGGATCGGTCAGTTGTAAAATTAAATGTACAAAAAGCGGATAAAAAAGTAGTGCGCTGGCAAAAAATTGTAAAAGAGGCAGCAGAACAAAGTTATCGTCAAATTGTACCAAAAGTGGAATTTATCTCGAATTTCAAAACCATATATGATATGATAAATCAATATGACTATGTACTTATGGCTTATGAAGAATCAGCAAAATCTGGAGAACGCTCACTATTAAAAAACTGTATTCAAAACTTTGCACCTGATGCCAAAATTTTATTATTATTTGGTCCTGAAGGTGGATTTTCTCAAGATGAGGTTGCTGCATTACACAATAAAGTTAAATGTGTTGGCTTGGGACCTCGGATTTTACGTGCCGAAACAGCGCCATTATATGCTTTAAGCGCCATAAGCTATCAATTAGAATTAAAATAGATACAATGAGGTGAATTTATGTCTACTGTTGCATTTCATACTTTAGGTTGCAAAGTAAACCACTATGAAACTGAAGCAATATGGCAACTTTTTAAAGAAGCGTCGTACGACCGTGTAGACTTTGAACAAAATGCGGATGTATTCGTTATCAATACTTGTACTGTGACAAATACGGGAGATAAAAAAAGTCGACAAGTGATTCGTCGTGCAATTCGTAATAATCCTGATGCGGTCATATGTGTAACTGGTTGTTACGCACAAACTTCATCAGCTGAGATTATGGAAATTCCAGGCGTCGATATTGTAGTAGGAACACAAGATCGCCATAAACTCCTTGACTATATTGATACGTTTAAAAATGAACGTCAACCTATTAATGGTGTAAGTAATATAATGAAAAATCGCACGTATGAAGAACTAGATGTGCCGTATTTTACAGACCGTACACGTGCGTCTTTAAAAATTCAAGAAGGATGCAACAATTTTTGCACATTTTGTATTATCCCATGGGCACGTGGTTTAATGCGTTCTCGCGATCCTGAAAAGGTAGTTGAACAAGCATCTACACTCGTACAATCCGGTTATAAAGAAATCGTTTTAACTGGAATCCATACGGGCGGTTATGGCCAAGATTTAAAAAATTACAACTTAGCGCAATTATTACGCGATTTAGAAACAATTGACGGTCTCGAGCGCATTCGTATTTCTTCTATTGAAGCAAGTCAATTAACGGATGAAGTAATAGAAGTATTGCAACAATCTTCAAAAGTCGTCCGTCATTTGCATGTGCCTCTACAGTCTGGATCTGATACGGTTTTAAAACGTATGCGACGCAAATATTCAATGGCACATTTTAGTGAAAGAATTAAGAAATTACACGCCGCATTACCAGGATTAGCAGTTACTAGTGATGTTATCGTAGGCTTTCCTGGTGAAACTGAGGAAGAATTTCAAGAGACATACGACTTCATTGTTAATCATCAGTTTTCAGAACTTCATGTATTCCCATACTCTCAACGTATTGGAACACCTGCAGCACGCATGGACGATCAAATTGATGAACAGATTAAAAATGAACGCGTACACCGACTCATTCAATTAAGTGATCAACTTGCAAAAACGTATGCTTCTCGCTTTGAAAATGATGTCCTTGAAGTTATTCCTGAAGAAAAAGGATCAACAGAAGGTATTTTAGTTGGTTATGCCGATAACTACATGAAAGTTGAATTCGAAGGCGATGAGTCACTCATTGGTCAAATTTGTAAAGTGAAAATTACTCGCGCAGGTTATCCATTAAATCATGGACAATTATTAAGAGTAGTTGATCATGCGACGAACAAATCTGAGGAAGAAGTACTAATTTAAACAGAAATTGTATAATTCAACATTGACCATAATTAAGATTTAATTTATACTAATGTTTACATGGCATAAATCATATGTCATTTATTAACCTATAAAAGTTTTCTTGATATTTGGAGGGAGGGAAATACAGATGTCTAAAACAGTAGTCCGTAAAAACGAATCATTAGAAGATGCTTTACGTCGTTTTAAACGCTCAGTTTCTAAAAGCGGTACAATCCAAGAAGTTCGTAAACGCGAATTCTATGAAAAACCAAGTGTAAAACGTAAAAAGAAATCTGAAGCTGCACGTAAACGTAAATTCAGATAATTATCATTGTGTTGAACTCCCTCAACA
Organism: Staphylococcus sp. 11007852; assembly: GCF_011394325.1. Classification (NCBI taxonomy): domain Bacteria; kingdom Bacillati; phylum Bacillota; class Bacilli; order Caryophanales; family Staphylococcaceae; genus Staphylococcus; species Staphylococcus sp. 11007852. The sequence continues at coordinate 54,795 of NZ_JAANBJ010000035.1, forward strand.
TTCAAATTAATGATATATAGAGCTTCAAAATCGTTCAAATGTCGAATGATTTTGAAGCTTTTTTGTATTTAGATTTTATGCATTTTAAATAATCTTTATCACTATTAGTATTTTGAAAATTCATGTATACTACTAAGTGAGAGTGAGGTGTATGTTTATGCTACTATCAATACATATGCTAGATTTACTCGGAACAATACAAAACGAAAGTATTTTCACACAATTATCTCAGTGGATTACCTCTCCGTGGGTATCATTGGCTCTCGTGTGTATTTTATTTGTAGGTTTTGTATATCAGCTCTATTCAAAATCTTTTAACTGGGCTGGCATTCTAGCAATCTTAGCGTTACTTTTTATCTTCTTAGGTTATTTAGCAGAAGGTACCATTTCCTTTATTACCATTATGATATTTAGCATCGGCGTAATTCTCGTTATTATAGAATTGTTTGTCGTAGGTGCTGTGTTAGGAATTATAGGTATGGTGCTCATTGTATTTAGTTTAATTACAATGGGTGACAATTTACCTTTAATGTTACTCAGTGTATGTGTCGCATTAATACTATCTATTATTGAATGGGTGATTTTAGTGAAGTTTTTCAAAAAGAAAATATCGTTATTTGAAAATGTTGTATTGAAAGACTCTACTAACACTGAGTCAGGATATACATCGCACAATGACCGTTCATACCTTGTCGGTGCAACTGCATTGACACTCACAGATTTACGACCAGCTGGTTTAATTCTTTTTGAAAACGAACGTATTGATGCTGTATCAGAAGGGTCTTTTATTAACAAAGATGTTAAGGTGGAAATCATTGAAGTAGAAGGAACACGCGTCGTTGTACGCGAAATACAATCAAATTAAGAAGGAGCATTCATATGTTAACAACTGGTTTTATTTCTTTTATCATTATTGCCGTTCTTGTCATTGTGGCATTGATGATCTTATTTTCATTCGTTCCTGTTGGACTATGGATATCAGCATTAGCAGCAGGTGTCCACGTGGGCATCGGTACTTTAGTAGGTATGCGTTTACGTCGTGTATCTCCTAGAAAAGTAATCGGTCCGTTAATTAAAGCGCATAAAGCAGGGTTACAATTAACAACGAATCAACTTGAATCACATTACTTAGCTGGAGGGAATGTTGACCGTGTGGTAGATGCAAACATTGCAGCACAACGTGCCGACATCAACTTACCATTTGAACGCGGCGCTGCAATTGATTTAGCAGGTCGTGACGTTTTAGAAGCGGTACAAATGTCCGTTAATCCTAAAGTGATTGAAACACCATTCATTGCCGGTGTGGCTATGAACGGTATCGAAGTAAAAGCTAAAGCGCGTATCACAGTACGTGCAAATATCTCACGTTTAGTTGGTGGGGCTGGTGAAGATACGATTATCGCACGTGTTGGTGAGGGGATTGTATCTACAATTGGTTCTAGTAAACACCACACAGAAGTGTTAGAAAACCCTGATAACATTTCTAAAACAGTATTAAGTAAGGGGTTAGACTCAGGTACTGCATTTGAAATCTTATCTATCGATATTGCTGATGTTGATATTAGTAAAAACATCGGTGCAGACCTTCAAACTGAACAAGCCATCGCGGACAAAAATATTGCCCAAGCTAAAGCAGAAGAGCGTCGTGCAATGGCGGTAGCTCAAGAGCAAGAAATGAAGGCTCGTGTTCAAGAAATGCACGCGAAAGTTGTGGAAGCTGAAGCTGAAGTGCCACTCGCAATGGCTGAAGCGTTACGTTCTGGGAATATTGGTGTTAAAGACTACTACAATTTAAAAAATATCGAAGCTGATACTGGAATGAGAGAAGCAATTAATAAGAGTTCGCAAAAATCTCAAGAAAATAAAAGTGAACATTAATGAGGTGAGGGTATGAGCATTGGAGTTATCATTTTTATCATTACGATTGTCATTTCTATTATCTCTGCAATTAATGATAAAAGTCATGAAAAGCGTAAGCAATCTCCACAGCAACCTCCAACATCAAATCCTCCTAAATCTTTTATGGATAAAGTTGAACAAACATTGAAAGAATGGGAGATGGAATTTGATACACAAAAGGGTGAAGATGTATTCTCACCCAAAGAGACCCAGTCAGAACCTAAACCGCTGAAACAAAAGCAACATCCTAAAAAGGTTCAAAAAAGCGAGATACCTTCTGAAAGAAAACGTGTAGATACACAACGTCAAGAACAACAAGTTCAAAAAGAATTGTTAGATATGTTAAGAAGTGATATCGATTCTTTAAATGATACATTTGATCGAGAACGCCAAAAACATATTCATCGCATTGAACAACGTGCACGTCAAATCATAGATGATAAATATCTTTCTCCAAGAACCAAACGCATGAAACTTAAACAATTACTATCCTCATCACAACAACCCGCTATGGCTAAAGGGGATTTAACTTTTTCAGATAATGAAGTTGTGAATGGCATAATTTGGGCCGAGGTTATTGATAAACGTAAACAATTAAATTAACTCACTTTCATAGATCAAGGCATTACTCGATATCGAGAACGTGCCTTGATTTTATTTTACTTCTTAACTTAATAATACAGTTGAATTAAATGCGTCATATTTCTTTTATTACCAGTTATAATTAGATGACTTAATCGTATAGCAACATGATATAATAGAAACAAACATGTTAGATTAATGATTGGAAGCATTTTAACATGTTTGGTACATTAATCATACATTACTTTGTAAAGGAGTTCGTATATGCCTGAAATGATTCAAATCGATGACATTCATCAAGCACAAGCACTATTTGGTAATAATGACGAATATATCCACCTTATAGAAGACGCTTTCGATGTTATCATTCACGCTAGAGGGCAAGAAGTAGTCGTGCAGGGGCAACAAGTTGATGCAGTGACGAAAGCCGAATCCGTTTTAACAAATCTATTAAAAGTAATAGAACAAGGGGCAACGATCACTGTTAAAGACGTACAAGCTGCGATAAAAATGGCCCACAATCATACAATTGATCAACTTATTGATCTTTATGAAGAAGAAATTGCGAGAGATGCGCATGGTAAAATCATTAGAGCCAAAACGATGGGACAACGTATGTATATACACGCAATTAAAAATAATGATTTGGTTTTTGGAATAGGGCCTGCAGGTACAGGTAAAACATTTTTAGCCGTTGTTGTGGCTGCAAAAGCTCTACGTATGGGTCAAGTTAAACGGATTGTTTTAACAAGACCAGCTGTTGAAGCTGGTGAATCTCTAGGATTTTTACCTGGTGACTTAAAAGAAAAAGTAGATCCATATTTACGTCCACTCTATGACGGTTTGAATACAGTATTAGGTGTAGAAGCTACTGAACGGCTAATTGAAAGAGGTGTAATAGAAATTGCGCCATTAGCATATATGCGTGGACGTACACTTGAAGATGCTTTCGTCATTTTAGATGAAGCTCAAAATACGACACATGCTCAAATGAAGATGTTTTTAACACGTTTAGGGTTTGGTTCTAAAATGGTTGTTACAGGAGATAAAACTCAAGTTGATTTACCGAAAGGGGTTAAAAGTGGTCTCATTGAAGCAGAATCTCGATTAAAGTCCATCAAAGGGCTTAGTTTTCAATATTTAGATCAAGCAGATGTTGTGCGTCACCCATTAGTCGGACGAATTATCTCAAGTTATGAGGAGGATAACTAATGTTTACCATTGATTTTAATGATCACACGAATAAAGTTCACGATGATTGGTATAAACAAATTGAATCACTCTTAACCTTTGCTAAAGATCAAGAAAATATCACAGAAGACGCTGAACTTTCAGTGACATTTGTCGATAAAGATGAAATTCAAGCTATTAACCGCGATTATCGTGATAAAGATAAAGTAACGGATGTCATTTCATTTGCCTTTGAAGAAGATGAAACGGTATTTGAAGGGATGGATATGCCAAGAGTCTTAGGAGATATTATTATTTGTACTGATGTGGCACAAGAGCAAGCACTTCAATATAATCATTCTTTTGAGCGCGAGTTAGGATTTTTAGCTTTACATGGTTTCTTACATTTGCTTGGTTATGATCATATGAATGAAACAGATGAACAACAAATGTTTCAACGTCAAGACGACATCTTAAATGCATATGGTCTTTCGAGGGACGTATGATTAAACGGTTTAAACCCGCTCTCATAGGTGCCATTACACTTTTAAAAAAAGATATCAATTTCTTACTGCATATTTTATGCGCAGTCTTGGTCATCATTACCGGGATTTTATTAAAGCTTTCTGCTGTAGAGTGGATGTTTTTATGCATTGCTATTTTTACTGTTTTAATTACAGAGGCAATGAATACTGCGATTGAATATGCCGTGGATTTAACTACGATGGAGTATCATGTTTGGGCGAAACATGCGAAAGATATAGCTGCTTTTGCGGTATTACTCGCATCAATTTTAGCAGTCATCATAGGGTTAATCATTTTTATCCCTAAAATTATATAAGGGCGTGATAATATGAGTTACACGGAAAAACATTTTAATGAAGTCAGAAAAGCACAACAACGTGCCTATGCACCCTATAGTAATTTTAAGGTAGGTGCGTATTTATTAACAAAAGACGGTCAAGCCTTTTATGGAGCAAACGTAGAAAATGCAGCCTATCCATCTACTTGTTGCGCTGAGAGATCAGCACTGTTTGCAGCAATTAGTCAAGGATATAAGCCGGGTGATTTTGAATCGATCACGGTAACGGTTGATAGCCCTGAAGTCTCATCACCTTGTGGAACATGTCGACAAGTTCTTAAAGAATTGTGTGACGACGACATGCCCGTTTATATGACTAATCAAACTGGAGACATGAAAATGCTCACTGTACATGAACTTCTCCCATTAGGATTCTCAGGAAAGGATTTAACCTAATATGACAGAATATAAATCAGGTTTCGTAACGATTATCGGTCGCCCGAATGTTGGGAAATCTACATTTGTAAACCGTGTTATCGGTCATAAAATTGCAATTATGTCTGATAAAGCACAAACTACTCGTAATAAAATTCAAGGGGTCATGACGACCAATGATGCACAAATTATTTTTTTAGACACACCAGGCATTCATAAACCTAAACATAAATTAGGCGATTATATGATGAAAGTGGCTAAAAACACTTTATCAGAAATTGATGCCGTCATGTTTATGGTTAATGTGAATGAAGACATCGGTCGCGGTGATGAATATATTATGGAAATGCTCAAAAATGTTAAAACACCCGTCTTTCTAGTGTTAAATAAAATAGACTTAGTACATCCTGACGCTTTAATGCCTAAAATTGAAGCATATCAAGCGTATATGGATTTCACTGAAATCATACCTATCTCAGCTTTAGAAGGCTTAAATATTGAACACTTTATTCAAGTATTAAAATCATATTTACCTGAAGGACCACAATATTATCCAGACGGTCAAATTTCCGATCATCCAGAACAATTCGTCGTAAGTGAACTTATTCGAGAAAAAATTCTTGAAACTACCACTGAAGAAATACCACACTCAATTGGCGTCAATGTGGAACGTATGGTTCAAGAATCGGAAGACCGCGTGCATATAGAAGCAACATTATATGTCGAACGCGATTCTCAAAAAGGTATTGTCATCGGTAAAGGCGGCAAGAAATTAAAAGTAATTGGCCAACGTGCTCGCATGGATATTGAACATTTACTTGGTTCAAAAGTATATTTAGATTTATGGGTTAAAGTTCAAAAAGATTGGAGAAATAAATCTAATTTCATTAAGCAAATGGGTTACGTGGAAGACGAGTAGTAGGGATTAAAGGCGGTGTATACATGCTCATTAAACAAAATGGAATCATCATTAAGTCAGTGGATTATGGTGAATCGGATCGTATTATCACAATTTTGAATGAGCACGGTGCAAAAATCCCACTTATGGTGAGACGTGCCAAAAAGGTAAAATCTGGATTTCAAGCAACAACACAGCCTTTTGTTAAAGCATTATTTATTTATAATAAGTTTCGTGGAATGGGCACATTAACATCCATTGACGTAATTGATTTAAACTATAATTTGAGAATGGATATTTATGCGAATAGTTATGCTAGCCTTTGTTTAGAAATCATCGAACGTTCCATGGAACAAGATGAAATTAACAAACATATGTATCAATTACTTACTTTTGCAATTGAGCGAATCAATCAAGACGTGTCTCCACAATTAATAGCGAACATCGTCATGTTGAAATGTTTACCACGTCATGGAATTTCTCTACAATTAGACAAATGTGTGATTACGCAGTCTCAAAACAGTGAAGATTTATCAGCATATAGCTTTAAATTTAATGGTGTTATTTCAAAACAAGTCATGTATCAAGATACTCACGCATTACCTTTATCAAACAAAACAATTTATATCATGCATGTGTTACAACAATTAAAACTTTCACAAATTAATGAATTGCGTATTCACCAAAATATTGTTGATGAAATGTCTACATTTATTTTAATGATTTACAAAGAATATCTAGGATTATTTTTCAAGAGTCAAAGGCTTATCAATCAGCTCAAGCGTAGTGCATTAGACATTTTAGATGATTCTAAACCAACACATTAATTTTATATTGTACTTGTAATGATATAAAAATGAGCAGTGAAGTTCTCTTCATTTCCACTAAAATGTAATGGTGTATAGTGAAACGTTTTAAAAATTTATCATAACTTAAAAAACAGCCTCCAAATATCA
>NZ_JAANBJ010000036.1:0-6170 GCF_011394325.1 Staphylococcus sp. 11007852
TTATTTTTAAGTTGTAGCTGGATATTAACATCTATATTTTTAATAGCATCAACGTCAAATAAATTTGTCGTCAAGTCTTTAGGTTTTAAATCCACCGTTTTCACTTCGCCATTTTTGAAATGGACTTTATATTTAGCAGGTTTTGCTTTGTTAAGAGTATTTTCATCAATACCTCGTTCTGATTTTAATGCTAATGTTACCTTCTGGTTAATGTCGTAATAACTCACTAGACCATCTTTCGAAAAAGCAAAATCTGTCAGACTTAGTGCAGTCATACCATTAAAAGTAACTGTATATGGCACCGTATTTGTTTTAAAATGGTGATCATACTGTGCAGGAGAACCCTCGTTATTTACTAGAGTAGCTCCAATTGTTGTTAAAATACCAAGTACGAGTGTTGCAGTGACTCATGATTTTAAGTTCATCATAAGCATTTACTTTATATTTTATTTGATATCGAGATCATAACGTTTTGACATTGTATTTGGAACCATCAAAATAATAAAAATAAATTAACGTTTAATATATATATATATATCGATTCTTCAAGTTTTATTTGAATAAATACTTACATAAATAATAATTTCTTAATGAATATACTAATATTAATGTTCCTTTAATTAAATATTAAGGATAATAAAGCATATGAAAGTGTATAATAAGAAATAATAGTGCTATTATAATAATTTTAAGGATAGTGAACAATATGAAAATTAAAATATTAATCACAAGTGTGATCGTCTTATCTACGATTGTCATCACGACTTGTTTTCAAAATATACAAGCACAAGAAGCTATGGGTTCGAGTACAAACGTTAATACCCTAACAGATGAAAACGGGAAGCGATTTGCCAAATACTCTCCAGACAACACACTTTACTGTTCAACTACAATGGTTACAGCGAATATAGGAATAACCTCAAGGCATTGTGCTGGTTCAAAATATAAAGATGGATATATAGGCGCTGTTTATCCTGGACAATCTGGTGTCAGTACACCTTACGGAATGATGAATATCAGCACATATATACCTAATGTGGGTATTGAAGACATCGCTATCATAAAAGGTAAGAAAGAAGATCAAAGTCCAGATTATGCACATTATATGCAAGATTTGAAAACAATAGAAGTAAATGCTTGGAGTGAAGAAAAGTTAAGAAGCTTAAAAGGTCAAAAAGTCTATTCTTATGGATATCCTGGAAATTCTATAGGTTCACAGCAAGTTAGATCAGAAGGAGAAATCACAGACTATAATCCTGTCACAAAAGTACTAACAACAAGCATACCTACAGTAGAAGGACAATCTGGTTCGGGAGTGTTTTTAAAAGAGGGAAACCAATTCCTTGGTGTTCTCTATTCCAGAACTTTAGATAACAAAGGCAATGTAGCACCAATTGATGAAAGGCTAAAAGCATGGTTTGATAAAAATACAAGTCAATAAAATTATCAATTCATTTGATGAGATAATTATAAAAGGAAAGAGGTAAAATAATGAAAGTTAAATTATGTTCTTTATTATTAACTACAGCAACTTTAATTGGTTTATATAGCGCGAGTACAACGTCTGCAGCAGAAACTGGAACTAAAGAAATAGTAAATAACACGAGAAGTGACGAAATTGGAAGACGGGTAGCTCTTTTTGATGGTCCGAATGGACATACATGTACGGCTACAATGTTGACACCAAACTTTGGATTGACAGCTGCACATTGTGGAAATGGTATTAAAGAGGATGGAGCCGGTAAAGTATCTCCAGCTCAATCAGCATTGCAAACCCCTTTTGGCTCAATGGGAATATCTTTGTTTAATCCTTATGTAACGAAAGATATAGCTTTTATATATGGTAAAAACAGCGATAAAGATACGTCATATAAATATTATGAAAAAGAATTTGCTAAAACCGAAATAAAGTTAGACGGCTTTACTAAAGAACAATTAGAAGCTATGAATGGAAAAAAAGTTTATTCTTTTGGTTATCCCTATGACTATGATGGTTATAAACAGTATAAATTCACAGGCGAAATCACTCATGCAGATGACAATTCTATACGTACAACATTGCCTTCAGCGGGAGGTCAATCGGGGTCTGCTCTTTTCTTAAAAGATACTAACGAACTAATTGGTGTACTAGTTGCAGGGGGAGGGGATATAAACAGTGGAAATGGTTCGATATATCAACCTATAACAAAAGAAATATCGAGTTGGTATAAAACTAAAAAAGATCTCATAGAAAATCCCCCTGGCAATTAAATGGTTCTGTGGCAAGGTCAGTATTATCGTGCAATTTTAATAAACAAGGACACTATACGTTGGTATTACATAATGAAGAATTCACTAAAAGGTATTGAATGTATTTATGGATTATATAAAAAGAACCTCAGATTTCTTCAGATCTACGGGTTTTCGCCATGCCGTGTAATTAGCATCATGCTAGCTAGTTAATACGAAGTATTATTTTAAACATAAGGTTAGATACTTATCTTTCTAACTTTGCAACAGAACCGAATTAGAGCTACCTAGTGTTTAAATAGGTAGCTCTTTTTAATTGCAACTTATAACTCATTAATAAGCGGACAATAATAATATACAAGATTTGTATTATTATTACTAGTCATAAATTTTAAAATTATGCAATGATATTGATGTTCGTTAAGAATGGTTGTTGTTATTTTTGTTTTCCAAATCAAGCTTCTTACTATTATACCAGCTTGCTATATCTTGTGTTATAGGTTGTAATATAGCTGTTTTATTTCCTCGGCCGCCTTGTATTAACACGCCAATTATATCTTTACTATTTTCTAAAAATACGGCAGAACCTGATTGGCCACCATATGAAGGCATTGTAGTGTGAATAGCATTTTCATCTGCAAATGTGATCTTTCCTTCGAATTTATACTGTTTATGACCATCGTAATTATAAGGGTAACCAAAAGAATATACTTTTTTCCCTACTAGCTTCGATAAATCGTCTTTTGTAAAACCTTTTAACTTTATCTCATTCCCAGCAAATGTTGACTCATAATTACTATATGAGGTATCTTTATCAGAATTACGGCCATAAATTAAAGCAATATCTTTATTTGAGTAAGGGTTAAATAAAGTTATATTCATTGACCCATATGGCGTCTCAAGGGCTGACTGTGCAGGATATATTTTACCCACAAATTCATTTTGTTTAAAGCCATTTCCGCAGTGCGCGGCTGTTAAGCCAAAATTTGGAGTAAGCATTGTAGCTGTACATGGTCCACTAGGTCCTTCAAAAATACCGACTCGTCTTCCTATTTCATCACTTTGAGTATTAGTTACTATAGTTTTAGTCCCATCTTCCATTGCAAGAGTGGTATTAAAAGAAAACAAACCACTAAAAGTTATAACTGCTAATAATAGTTTAATCACTTTGTTTTTCATTATATTATCTCCTTAATGATTTTTGATGTGTGATGATGAGGTTTATTAATATGTAGCTTTCGTGTTATCGTCAAACCATTTTTTTAATCTTTCATCTATAGGTGCAACTTGACCATTACCATTTGATTTTTTTCCATAAAGAACTCCGAGAAATTCATCATTTTCTTTTAAAAAAACTCCTGAACCAGATTGGCCTTCTACAGTAGGAATAGTTGTAGTTAGGACTTGTGTGTAAGGGTCAAAGTCTATTATTTGACCTTCAGACTTAACTTGAGGTGATCCAACGAGGTCAGAGGGGTATCCGTATGAATAAACTTCTTTACCTATCAAACCTCTTAACTCTTCAAATTTACGACCTTTTACATCGATTTTAAAGTCTTTTATATATTGTTTATAGTCATTGGATTTGTTAGACTCTTTACCCTTAAGAATAGCGATATCTTGAGAAGCATCTGGAATATATGTAGTAATGTCCATCTTTCCAAAAGGAGTCCTTATTCCAGATTGACCGGGATATATAGACCCTATATCACCTTCTATTTTCTTTTTGCCTGCACAATGCCTTGACGTTAAGGCTATATTAGGAGCAATTAAAGTAGCCGAACAGTATAGAGAATTATCAGGTGAATATTTTGCAATCATTTTACTTTTGTTATCTTTTAAAGTATCTACAGGTGTTCTCGTCCCAGTATTTTCTTGCGCAAGTACGGATTGTGTATCAAGTGTTGTTGCAATAGTAGATAATGCTATAACGCATGCTAAAAGTAACTTAACTTTCATGATGTTCATCACAACCTTTATTTTTATTAGATTCATTAATTAACCTATACATATATTATAAAATAATAAAGTTTAAAATTGCTTAATTATTTATTAACAGATCCTTAATTATACCTTACAGTTAGTCGGAATTTTATGAAAAAAGGAGTTTTTTATCACAAGAGCGAACGTATGTTCTATAATGGTATGTAAGAGAGGAGTGTCTTAAATGGGTTCTGTTGCAAAGTTAAATTAGTATACAAAGCTATGCAAAATCAATATATTAAATGCCAGCATAATAACATATTACTAGGGCCTATTTAGCTGTTTTTTCATTTCTTTGTAATTTATATTACATGATTTTCAACTTTGCAACAGAACCAAAGAGAATAAGTTAAAAGGTATTTAATTTAAAGTATGTAACTGAATAAGTATAGACATAAATAAGAGGGCACATAACCGAATAATATAGTAACATGTAACAAGTTACAAAATACCCTGTTGTTTTGATTATTCCTTTAACCATAATTATTAAAATGAATGTTCTCTAAATTGAATAGAACTGATTATTTACTATTCCAAAAGCATATCAAATTGTGTCTATTGAAAATGAAAGTATCACGGGTATTGGAACTCATAAAGAACTATTAAAAAAACACAAAACAAATATTACTTGTTGAATCATAGGATATATGCAAAATATTTAATATATTTAAAATTTTTTACTATAAGGAGGTGGTTTTGTGAAATTTCTTGAAATTTTGGGAACTATAATGGGAATTTGTATAGTTGTTTTCCCGCTATCAGCTATAGGAATGACGATCTATGAATTTTCAAAACCATATGAGTCACGCTCTTTTTTCATCCCTATAATACTCATTGTACTCTTTATTTTATGTAGTATAGGCTTGATATTTATTGCTAACATTTTACAGTAACCAGTATGATACTTTTAACTGTGGTCTCTTTTTACACGGTTCATCATATATTCAAACTCTTTGATGTTTTGGATTTCTCCCCTCAATGTGACGTCGATCTTTATCAATCAAGGTAAATAAAGATGAATAATGAAATTAGTTATATGTTATTCAACTTTAGAACCTTAAATCAAGTAGGCCACCTCTAATTTAACCGATAGAATTTGATCTGTAATTATCGTTTGCGACATACCGGAATAAATTATATCCATGAGGCCTCATTAATTTTAATTAATGAGGTTTATTTTTGTTTTGTAACAAAAATGACCGAATAAATATAAATAAGAGGAAACATAACCGAACAATATAGTAACATGTAACAAGTTACATAATTTCAGGTCGCCATGATGATTCTATTGATTTCTCTAATTTTAGATTTTGGTCTTTTTTCGCTAGCTTGATCCTGTGTGTACATTTCAAAGTTGTTCACTTTTGCTATCTTTTGTAAGATCTTCTATGCCTATTCTGTTTTTTTCGTATTTTGAGATCTTATTTTCGCTTATAGATCTTTCCTCTGATCTCTACATCGATGGCAAGTGCTACAAGTTCATCATCTTGAATTTCCGCTATAATTCTATATTTTCCAACTCTATACCTCCAAGGATTAGATAATTCTTCTTGTAAGGCTTTACCATGCAATCTTGGGTTATCAGAATTATGAACATTATTATATAACCATTTCAATAGAATGTTTCTTGTCGTTTTATCTATTTTACTTAAGGTATGGAAATGCATCGTATTTCTCGGAATAATACACATATCCTAAGGCACATATTTATTTGAAAGTATGATGGTAGTGAGTAATACAAATATAAACAGAAAAGAGAAATTATAGGCTCTATAAAGAAAAATTAAATGAAGCGTAAATATTAATAAGATAATTAGGGTACGTGGACTTAATAGAACATTAAAAAAGATAGCTACGAAAGTTGTGCGTATATCACGCTTTGCTCTAGGATCTTTTATTTGAGAGAGCCTTTCATTAGTTAGTTAACTAATGATGAATCTATTATTTAACAAATAATA
>NZ_JAANBJ010000037.1:0-35739 GCF_011394325.1 Staphylococcus sp. 11007852
TTCTAGTCCTTTTTAATTAAAGTAATTTACGCTTTTTCAGCTTTTAAATCTTCAAATTTTAAAATTGGTTTACGTGCCGCTGTCGTCTCATCAAGACGATCGATAATTGTTGTATGAGGTGCTTCTAGCACTTTATCTGGATCTTCCTCTGCTTCTTTAGCAATTTGTAATAACGCATCACAGAAGTAATCTAAAGTTTCTTTAGATTCCGTTTCAGTAGGCTCAATCATCATACCTTCTTCAACGTTTAATGGGAAATAAACTGTTGGTGGATGTACACCAAAGTCTAATAAACGTTTCGCCATATCTAACGTACGCACACCCAATTTTTTCTGTTTAGATCCACTTAAAACAAATTCATGCTTACAGTATTGATCAAATGGAATAATAAATGCATCTTTTAAACGCGCTTTAATATAGTTCGCATTGAGTACAGCTGCTTCAGATACTTCTTTCAAACCTTTGTATCCCATAGTGCGGATATAAGTGTACGCACGTAAATAGATACCGAAGTTACCGTAGAATGGTTTGACACGTCCGATAGAATGTTCAATGTCATTATCATACACAAAACGATCGCCATCTTTTACAACAAGTGGTTTTGGTAAGAATTGACGTAATTCTTTCTTAACACCGATTGGGCCTGAACCCGGACCACCACCGCCATGTGGGCCAGTAAATGTTTTGTGTAAGTTAAGGTGAACGGCATCAAAGCCCATGTCACCAGGACGTACTTTATCCATGATGGCGTTTAAGTTGGCACCATCGTAATATAGTAAACCGCCAGCTTCATGTACGATGTCACGAATTTCCATAATATTCGTTTCAAAGATACCAAGTGTATTAGGATTAGTTAACATGATTGCAGCTGTTTTTTCACTAACAAGCTCTTTTAAGTGATCAATGTCTACTTCGCCTTTTTCATTTGATTTAACCGTAACCGCTTTAAAACCAGCAAAATGTGCTGACGCAGGGTTTGTACCATGAGCTGAGTCTGGAACTATCACTTCGTCTCGCTCTACGTCACCATTTTTTAAGTGATATGCTTTGAAAATCATGAGTGCTGTCCATTCACCATGAGCACCAGCAGCAGGTTGAAGTGAAATTTCATCCATTCCTGTAATTTCTTTTAATTCTTCTTGAAGACTGTAAATAATTTCAAGTGAACCTTGAACTTGATCAACATCTTGTAAGGGATGAGATTCAGTAAAACCGCCTAAACGTGCAACTTTTTCATTGATTTTAGGGTTATATTTCATCGTACATGAGCCGAGTGGATAGAAACCATTATCTACACCAAAGTTTTTATTAGACAATTCGGTATAGTGACGAACGAGGTCAAGTTCTGCTACTTCTGGAAATTCTGCTTTGTTTTTACGAATGAATTTTTGATCTAAAATTTTCTCTGCTACACCGTTGTTGATTTCTTTTGGTGGTAATGAATATGCAAATCTTCCTTCTTTAGAGCGTTCGAAAATTAATGGACTTGATTTACTTACCATTGAGCTCACCTGCTTTCTTAACAAATGTATCAATTTCATCTTTAGTACGTAATTCAGTTACGGCTACTAACATATGGTTTTCAAATTGCGCATCTACAACGCCTAAATCAAAACCACCGATGAAGCCTTCATCTAATAACTTTCTATTAATTTCTTCAATAGGTTGATTGAATTTAACAACGAACTCGTTGTAAGATGTGCCGTCTAGGACGTCAAACCCATTTTCTTTGAATTGGTCTTTGGCATAGTTTGCATTTTCAATATTTTGAATCGCTATGTCTTGAAGACCTTGTTTACCTAAAGCTGACATTGCAATTGAAGAAGCAAGTGCATTTAAAGCTTGGTTAGAACAAATATTTGAAGTCGCAGTTTCACGACGAATATGTTGTTCGCGAGCTTGTAAAGTTAAAACAAAACCTCTGTTACCATGGTCATCTTGTGTTTGCCCAACTAAACGACCAGGAATTTTACGCATTAGTTTTTTTGTAGTTGCGAAATAACCGCAGTGTGGGCCACCAAATTGAGAAGGAATACCAAATACTTGCGTATCACCCACAACGATATCAGCACCAAACTCACCTGGAGGTGTAAGCAATCCTAAAGCTAAAGGATTCGCGTATACGATAAATAATGCTTTTGTTCCTTCGATAAATGATTTAATTTGTTCTAAATCTTCTATCGATCCATAGAAGTTTGGATATTGAACAGCAACTGCAGCTGTATCTTCATCAACAACTTCTTTAAGTTTAGATAAATCAGTTATCGTACCATCTAAATCAACTTCAACGACTTCATATTGCTCGCGTATATTTGAATACGTGTGTAAAACTTGTAATGCTTGATAGTGCATACCTTTAGAAACAACGAGTTTTCTTTTTTTCGTTTTATCCCAAGCTAAAATACAAGCTTCAGCAAAACTAGTAATACCGTCATACATAGAAGAGTTAGCAACATCCATGCCTGTTAATTCACAAATCATCGTTTGGAATTCAAAAATAGCTTGTAATTCCCCTTGTGAAATTTCAGGTTGATATGGTGTATATGCAGTATAAAACTCTGAACGAGAAATCATTGCGTCAACTACTGATGGCGTATAATGATCATATACACCTGCACCTAAGAAACTTGTATGTGTTTCTTTAGTGATGTTTTTATTCGCAACTCGATTCAAACGTTTTAAAAGTTGTGTTTCAGGCTCTGCATCAGCAATGTTTAAATCTCTGTCTAAATAGACGTTTTTTGGAACATCTCCAAATAATTCCGAAATAGAATTAACGCCGATGGTATCTAACATTTCTTTTCTGTCTTTTTCAGTTAATGGTATATAACGATGACTCAATGTCTCCACCCCTATTTTTCAATTTGGTTTTTCTTAACGATTTTTGCTTTTACTTCGCGTTTACGCACTTGAACAGTAAGTTCTTTCCCCATCTCAAATTCACTACGTTCAATAAGACCTAAGCCGATAGAATGACCTGTTGAAGGTGATTGAGTACCAGATGTAACGATGCCAATTTCTTTACCCTCCGAATTTAAAATGGCATAACCAGTACGTGGGATACCTTTATCAATCATTCTTAAACCGACAGTACGACGTGGTGCCCCATTTTCTTTTTGTTCTTTTAAAACGGTTTTACCTATAAAATCGTCTTCGATTAATGGTTTAACAGCAAATGCAATTCCACCTTCATAAGGGGTAATATCTTCTGTTAAATCTTGACCATGTAATGGGAGACCAGCTTCTAAGCGTAATGTGTCACGAGCACCTAATCCACATGGCGTAACTGCTTCTTTAAGAAGTTCTTCCCATAAAGTTGTTGTATCTTCAGCTTTACAATAAATTTCAAAACCATCTTCACCCGTATATCCAGACTGAGACAGAATGACATTTTTACCAAATAAGTCAACGTTTTGTTTGAATTCAAACATTTTCATTTGACTTAAATCTTCAGATACATGTTTTTGTACGATTTCGCGTGCATGTGGACCTTGAATAGCTAGTTGTCCATATTGGTCAGAAACGTTTTGAACAGTAGCATCAAATGCATCTGCATGTTTTTGAATCCAATTGAAGTCTTTTTCTGTATTTGCAGCATTTACAACGAGTAAATATTTGTTGTCAGCCAATTTATAAGCAACTAAATCGTCGATAACGCCACCTTTTTCATTACATAATGTTGTATAGTGTGCGTTTTGTGTAGTGAGTAATGTCACATCATTAGTTAAAACATATTGAACTAATGCTTCTGCTTGCTTACCTTCAACTAAAATTTCCCCCATATGGCTTACATCAAATAAGCCAGCAGCTGAACGTACAGCATTATGTTCCTCTTTGATACTCGAAAATTGGACAGGCATTGCCCAACCACCAAATTCTACAATTTTCGCACCTGCATCAACATAATGTTGATATAATGGTGTCTGTTTTAAATTTTCCACCATGATACACCCTCCTCTTAATAATGAAAAAACAGGGAAGTAAAGTTACTTCCCTGTTGCGATACCTTCAGGAATGCGTCACAATATTATCCTTTTGCCTGAGAGATTCGTAAATAAATACTTGCTCCTTCGGCGATGGTATAAACCATTCTCTCTAATATTGATCATTCGCAAGTAGTGCTTGATATATTTCATTAAGAATTTCACTTGACTTATTATCAGTATTCACCTTAATGAATGCGATTTCATTATATCTTGAAATACGACTTAAATACAAGTTTTTTAAATTTGAAAACGATTTATTATGCGCATTTGGACGATTTTCATCATTTTCGATTCTTTCATGTAAAACTTCAAAAGGTGCATCTAACCATACGACTGTTTCGACATATTGTTTTAATAAATTAAAGCTGTTTTCGTATTCAATGATGCCGCCGCCAGTAGCAATAATCTGAGGTGTAGACATATGGGCGCTCAGCTGTTCAAATTCTAATTTGCGAAACCCTTGTTCTCCAAATGTTTTAAAGATTTGAGGAATCGTTTGTTGAGCGCTTTCTTCAATTTTAGCATCAAGGTCAATGAATGGTAAATTGAATTGTTCAGCTAACATTTTACCAATGGTAGTTTTACCAGACCCCATAAATCCTATTAATATAATAGATTTATTTCGAATGTTCAATATTACTCTTCCTTTCACTGACCAACGTGTCAATCGCTTTGTCATAATAGTCATTTAATGCATCTAATGCATTTAATTTTAAACTAAATACAACCAAATAAAAAGATGTAACGAGTAAATAAATACTGAATAATGCAAAAACAATTGGCAATGTAAAGCCTGACTTACAAAATAACTTCATGAGTACGTGTACCATGTCCTTCTTTATATTTAACCCTCATTATAATATGACGGTCTTCTCGATAAAAATTTAAAGCCAATACATCATTAAACATGGTGATATTCCCTTTATTATTGACTGATTTAACAATTTTAGAATTTTCAAATGAATAAGAAATAGTTTCAACTTTATAAGGAATTGTTAATTTAGATTGATTAACTGAAATAATTTTATGATCTACTGAATGAACGGTTTGACCTATTTCTCTAATCATCATTTCTAAAGTATATGTTCGGTCATGTATAAGTAATGATTTAAATTGAAATAGAACTACAATACAAATAGGCACTAATGTTATTATGATTGAAAATATTGAAAAACCAACTAAGGTTTCGATTAATGTAAATCCTTTACTTTGCGATACAAAGATTTTTATTCGTTTGGGTGTCAGTAATGCAGTACTGTTTCGCAGTTTGTTTATATTCATAATGATTTATTCGTATCAACTCCTCTGTGGGATTATTTTTTAAAATATTATATAACGAGCGTTTGAGTGCCAGTTGGTGTATAGATTGAATGTATGTTGATTGAAGTTGATGAATAAGAGGGATAAAAGAGGAACAAATTAATATAACAATCATCATACTAAAAAGTGACTCTAAAAAGATATAACCCTTTTTATTTTTCGAAAGAGACACGGTATCTCCCCTGTTCGATGTGAAATATAAGCGAAAAATTTGTTTGTTTGTATGAGAAAAAAAGAGTGCCAAATTTTGAGATCTTTCCATTTGAACTAAAATTTAAATAGTCTAGATTTGAACGATGGCTTAAAATAAGTGGTTTAAGTGAAACATATGTGGGTGCATTATCACCAATTTTTACTTTAATATCATTATGATACGGTCTGAATAGTAATAATACAGGTTGCTCTTTCTTTATAGCTAAAGATTGATAAAAATCGATTCTACTTGTTAATAAAGCGATTTGTGCATCTAAATCTGATGGTTGATTATTATTCGAATGTTGAACTACTGTCAAAAAAATCACTGTAGATATTATAGATAGAACGAGCATAGTTTCAATTAATGTAAAGGCGTGTTTACGATGCAATAGCCTCGCCACCACGGATTGTGATGCTTTCACCACTTTTACAATTCTTTTGATTCTCCTTAATATAACCTTCTTGAACAAGTTCTTCTATAGTTGCTGGTTTACGATTGTATTTTAATGTATATGCTTCTATTTGACTGTCAACAAGTTTAAGTTGTGCAGCACATCCTGTTTTTTGAATGTGTTCAGATTGTTTAGCTATGTTTGGGATAATTAAAATTAATAAAACGCTAATAATCAGTAATACAAGCAACATTTCAATTAGCGTGAATCCTTTTTTATTTTTTAGCATGTGAATCATTCTTAACATTATAAATCCTCCTAATTTTGAATGGTTTGCATCATATTAAATATAGGTAACATCATGACTAAGTAGACAGATAAAATCAGTAAACCAATGAGCCCGAACATGACAGGTTGAATATAGCTAATGTGTTTTTTTATAAAAGATTCAATGTGATCCATAAGGAATTGTGAATATACTAATAATTCTATATCTAATTTGTCGCGTTTTTCTCCTTGTTCAATATATGAAATAAATTGGGCTTCAAAACATTGAAATTGACGCATGATTTCAGAAAGTGTGCTCCCATTTTGCAAAGAAGTAGATATAGTAGCGCCTAAATATTGGAGGAAACGATTTTCTTTTTGTTGACTATAAATATAAACAATTTGATTAAATGTAATACCATTTTTGAAAAATAAAGCGAATTGATTCGTAATTTGGTACGTTATAAATAAACGGTAATATTTATGGAATATTGGGAGGTGTGATAAAATTTGAATTTGTTTGGAGATCGTTAGTTTGCTAAGCCATTGTTTAAATAAATAATAAGCAGTAGTGATCATCAATAGTAGTATTATAAATATATAAGGTAAGTACTCAATACTTTTTCTTAAAATAAATTGAAGTACGTCTTCTTTTAAATCCATAGATTGATACATAGATTGAAATTCAGGCATCACTGTCTGATTCAAAATTACAATTAACACCATAAAAATAGTAAGTAAAATGACGGGATACTGAATGCTTTTATAAAATTGTTTCATTAAAATTTGGTTTTGTTTATAGTACGCGTGGCACTGTTTTAACGTGTTTTGAAGCGCACTGTATTGCTCCGCGAAATAAAGTTGCATTAGAATTGTTTCTGGGTATTTCAAGAACTTGAATAAATCATAACACGTACTTCCTCGTTGCAATAACTGATTGAATTGCTTATTAATCAATGCATTTTTAATATTAAGTTGACCATAGAGAAAATTCATGGCTTCGACTAAAGTAAACCCATGTTCAAGTAGTGCATATAAACGTAACATTAGAGTGAGATGGTGTTTTTTTATTTGCCGCATATTAACTCTATTTTTGATATTTTCTAAGTGTGTGCGCATCTATCTCTCCTTTCTTTTGTAAATCATTAAGTTTGTCATTTAGACTTTTAAAATTTTTAGGAAGTAAAAAATTATGGTTTAAAAAGTATTGAATATCTTCTTGAGACATTAACTCGTAGACTAAGCGTCTTGAATGATTATTAGTTGTAATTAACCTTTGATTTACAATTAAGTTGAGTGCCTGAATTAAATCTTGTTTAGTTATCCCCATTTCGATTAGTCGTAACAACACACCTTGACAATCATTTGCATGAATGGTCGATAAAACTAAGTGTCCGCTTAAACTTGCTTGAATCACTTCCTTAGCAATTAATCCATCTCTAATTTCACCAATCAAGATAACGTCGGGATCGCAACGTAAAATAGCCTTTAATGAGTTGCCATATGTGATATCAGCTTTTTCATTTACTGAAATCTGAGTTACACCATTTAGCAATTGTTCGACAGGATCTTCGATAGTAATGATATTTAAATTGAGTTTTTCTTTTGCATAAACCACCATTTGGTACATTAATGTACTCTTGCCAGCACCAGTAGGACCACTAAATAAAATTAAACCTTGTTTCTTTTCCATAATTCTTTGTATATCATGTGCAGTTTGGTTGAAATCTGCTTGAAAAAGTTGAGGTGTGATACGAATCACGCAACTTTCAGAACCTAAATTTAGAGGTAGAGTTGATACACGTAAATAGTATAAAGTCTCAAATTCGTAAATGTAACGACCGCTTTGTGCTTTATGTCTTGAGGAAACATCAAGGCCTGCTTTGAATTTTAATAATGTTAACAATTTTTGATACGTTTCTAAATTTAATGTGTCAAAACATTGCAAATGATCTTTAACTCTTAGCTTGACCTCTACTTGTGATGAATTAGGGATAAAATGGATATCAGACGCCTCATGTTTAATAGCATATTGAACAACATGATCAATTAATAGTTGCATTAAAAATCACCTCTCACATATATACACGTAAGAGGTGATGTATTTACTTTTTTTGTTTATCCGTTTAAAAATGGATTCATAAATTCATTTTCGATTGTTGTGCTTGGTCCGTGACCAGGATAAATCGGCATCGTTTCATCTAACTCGAAAAGTTTATCTTTAATTGAGTCTATCAATGTTTCAAGGTCTCCTTGATATAAATCAGTACGGCCAATACCATTATTGAAAAGTGTATCACCTACTACAGCGAAATCCTTAAATACATAAGACAAGCTACCTGGAGAATGGCCTGGTGTATAAAGTACACTGATATCAAATCCGTGTAATTGAATATCTCCTTCGTCAATGAATTGAGGTTTTGCCTGACTAGTAATGATTGGAAGACCCAATTCTTGAAATTTCTGTGAACCATTTTTAGCTGGGTTTGTAAGAAAATCATGCTCGTTTTTATGCATATATACTGGAACAGGATATACATTTAATACATCATCCAATGCCGCGATATGATCAAAGTGTGCATGTGTAAGTAATATCGCTTTTAGAGGTTTGTTCATAGATTTTATTTTATCTAAAATTTTATGAGATTCACCAGCTGGATCAATGATTAACAAAGCGTCCTCATTTGTTACGAAATACGTGTTTGTACTTACAAAACCTAATGGCAAATATGAAATTTCCATAATTAAAACTCCTCTTAAGATAAATGTTTTTCTACTGACGTTAATTTGTCATTCATTTTACGTTGTTTATCACGTCTATCATCAATTCGAATATTCGTGCAAACGCGGTCTAACCCTTTATTGAACGGTAATTCATGAATCACTTTAACGACATTGAGTAAATCTTCAAGGTCCCCTTCGATAAGTGTATTCATAGGTGTAAGTTGGTAATCAATTTTACCTTGTTTTTTAAACTTTTCTAATTCGATTTGAATTTCTGCAATATATTTACTTACACTAGGCCCATCCGTACCTACTGGAATGACAACAACGTCTACTATAACCATTTAAATACGCTCCTTTTCGATGACATAGGTTTTAATCAATCCTGCTGCACCGGTAATGCCAGCATCATTTCCTAATTCAGCTCGAACAATTTCGGTGTTTTCTTGTGCAGGTGTAAATGTAAGATGGCGATATTCTGTTTTAATATTTTCAACTAAAATATCACCAGCCTCGGACATACCTCCTCCTAAAATGATGTATTTAGGATTTGTTGTTACGCTAATAATACTCGCTAAATAAGCAATGTGATGTGCGACGCGTTCTGTTATAAATATACAGAATTGATCTCCTTTTTTAGCTGCATCAAATACTGCCTTAGCAGTCACTTTATTTTCTTTGATGAGATGCAGAATGGATGATTTAAAAGTGAGTTTAGGGTAATAAAAATTAACTAAATTCACAACACCAGTAGCTGATGCAACGGTTTCAATACATCCAGATTTACCACAATTACATTTAAAGCGTTGATCGTGATCGACACGAATGTGTCCTAATTCCGCTCCGGAGCCGTTATGTCCATGTACGATTTCACCATTCGAAATGATGCCTCCGCCAAGGCCTGTTCCTAATGTGATAGCAACAACATCATCTGCTTGCTTACCTGCCCCATTGTGTTTCTCCCCTAGCGCCGCTACATTAGCATCATTGTCGACAAAAACAGGGAAATCTACAAACTCAGACATTATCGCATGCACATTGACTTTTCCCGGCCAGTTCAAATTGACAGCCCCATGAATAATACCTGTTTCGAAATCAACTGGACCAGGTATACCGATACCCATGCCAATAATGCGCGTCATATCATAATTAAGAGATTTGCATTTTTCCACAAACGCGTTATAAATTTGTTCAAGAAGTATACGTCCTGTAGGATCTGAAATATCTGTTTCTATAGACCATTTTGTGAGACGTTCTAATTGATCACTAAAAATGCCTAACTTACAAGTTGTACCGCCTACATCGGCTGCTAAAATTAAATCTTTTTTCATCCACGTTTCATCCTTCTTTGATTAATTAACAATTTTGATTGCATGAACGTTTCATTATTGATCAGTCCATGTTTATAAAGCGTTCTAATCTCTTGCTCTATCATCTCTAGCATATCACCTTCATCGTCAAAGTAAACAATGAAACCAAATTGTTTTAATAATTGTAATACATCATAAAATGTACGGAGGTTTGTCTGCATGTTAATCATCCAGTTCTTTTTTTAAATTAATTGCATTCTTGTTTTGGGGATCGACCTCCAAAACTTTTTTTATAAATTTTTTTGCACTTTTATTATCTCCTAAAGAGCGATTCGCAATCGCCATTTGATAATTTAATAATGGTGAATCTGGAAAAATTCGTAATCCTCTTTCCCATTCAGCAATTGCTTCAGCTTTAGAATTTTTTGCTGCTATAACAAAGCCTGAAAGATAATATGTTTCGTCATTAGCATAGTCTTTTTTTACAGTTTCTCTAATCATGTGTTTCGCTTCTGAAAAATGACCCTCATTCATTTGTTTTTGAATAATCTTATTATAGATATTGACATCTTCTATTAAAAATATACGCACTAACAAGCCGATGATTAAAACGGATGTAACGATAATGAGAATATGAAATCCTTTTTTAAAAGTCTTATAAAAATAACCAATATAAACGATTAAACCACCTGCAAATAATCCACCTAGATGTGCGATAATATTGACATTATTCATAAATAAAGAAATGACTGCCATAATAAGTGTAGCAATAATAATTTGAAGCATCATTTTCTGAGTGAATTTTTTACTAATAAGCATCATGGCTACAATGGCACCTAATAAGCCAAATATTGCGCCACTTGCACCTAAAGAAATATTGTCATTTAAAAATGCAAGAGAGAAAAGGTTTCCCATTATACCTGAAAATAGATATATGACTAACATTTGCCAACGTCCTACTAAAGATTCAACAATCTTACCGAATATGAATAGTGATAACATATTGAATAGTAAGTGTTCAAAATTTAAATGTAAAAATATGGATGAAACCAATCTATAGATTTCCCCATGTACAAAATTAAAATGAGACAAAGCACCGACATTAATAATTTCTAAATCAGTACGATGTGGCAAAAATAATAAAATGGTAAGCCAAACGATGACGTTAGTTGCAATTAAAGCATAAGTTATGGGTGCAAATTGATACATCGCATGTTCGACAGGATTTTGGTTTAACGTACGTTGCTTGTAATATGTACTGGATTTTGTATCTTTATTAGTGAGTTCTCTTTTTAATAAAGGATGTTTAATCTTGTTTATAAAAGTTTTACGTGATTCAATATGATGGAATTTTATTTTGATTGGATGATGTTCAGTAAAATGTTGAACATCTATGTTTTTATCATTAAAAACATAAACATCATATTTACGCACGTCAAATGATAAAAATGCGTCAATATCTTCTTTGTGTTCCTTTAATCTTTCGTGTGTAAATCCGAGTTCTTGAGAAGTAAACTCACCAAATTTAAAGATAACGATGTGATGTTTTTTTTGATTTGAGAGCCATATTTCACTTTTCTCTTTATCAAAATGAACACATTTATAATTATAATATTTTATCCACAAATAAGCGGATTTCCATTGAAATTTTTCATCAATCATATCGTGCCTCCAAAGTGCTATGTTTTAGCAATAATTAGTTCTTGTACGGGATAGTCATGAGGCTCAACCGGTATTTGATCTGATAATTGTATGTCATAAACGAGACTAATAGTACTAGGTTGATATTGAGATAAGAATTGATCGAAATATCCACCGCCGTATCCAATACGATACCCTGCGTGATTAAATATAACACCGGGCACCACGACCAGATCTAAATCATTTTTAACTGGCGTATCAGCATTTACATATCGAATGGATTTTTCATCAACAGCCACTTGATTTAAATCTTCTAATTGCTGAAATTGCATGATGTGTTTATCGTAATTTGTAGAAGGTACATAAACTGATTTATGATGGTCAAGTGCATACTGTATAATTGGGTCTGTTTGAACTTCATGAGGCATGGATAACACGATACCAATATGTTGCGCATTTACGAACTTTTCATGTTCAATTAATTGTTTAAATAAAAAATGGTCCGCTTTAGTTTTAACCCTTTCATTCAACCCACGCATTAATGCAAGTGTAGATTTGCGCATTTCTTTCTTACTCATTCTATCCCCTCCTCTTAAATCTATGTATATTATAGCGTGCTCAATTACTTATGTCATGAAAATCAAGTTAAAAAAATGGCCAGAACACATTGTGCTCTAGCCCAAGAATAAACTATTTAGTTTCACGATGTAATGTATGTTTGTTTTCACGTGTACAGAATTTTTTCATTTCAATACGTTCAGGATTTGTTCGTTTGTTTTTAGTAGAAATGTAGTTACGATCTCCACATTCTGTACAAGCAAGAGTTACGTTAACACGCATATGAACCCTCCTCATCTTTCTTAAAATACGACTTTATTATCATACCATCTTCGTACTTAATTGGGAAGAGTTAATTATCGTAAGATTCGTATCTTTCGCCTGTAATAAAATAATAAATATGTTCAGAAATATTGACAATGTGATCGCCTATACGTTCCAAATATCTTGCTACTAAATGGGCTTGACCTGAAACAAAAGGATCATTATCTATTAAATATGTTGAGTTGACGATTTGTTTGTATAAATCATCAATATCATGATCACGATCAATAATTTCCTTCACAAGCTCTAAATCATCATTTTTTGCCGCATCATTTAAATCTTTTAACATTAATAATGCTAATCTTCCCATCGTTTCTAAGCGCATCACTAAATATTTATCAGTAAATTTAGCTCGCGTTCGAATTTTAGCAATATTGGCGGCGTTATCTGCCATTCTTTCAAATTCAGAGGCAATCTTCAATGTAGACATCATTAAACGTAAGTCTTTAGCCATAGGCTGTTGTTTCGTAATGAGCATTACAACTTTTTCATTTATATCAAACTCTAATCTATTAATTTTTTTATCCTTATTAATAATTTCACGTGCATGTGTAATTTGGCTATCCGTCAGAACACGAATGGATTGATCAATCATTGAATACGTCTGAAGGCCAAGTGTACGAATATCTTTAAATAATTCATTTAACTGACCTTCATATCTTTTTCTAATCACCATAATATTAACCAAAACGCCCTGAAATGTAATCTTCAGTTTGTTTATCTGAAGGATTAGAAAAAATCTTGTCAGTATCGTCGTATTCATTGACGTAGCCATTTAAAAAGAATGCAGTTTTATCAGACACGCGTGCAGCTTGTTGCATGTTATGCGTAACGATAATAATTGAATAATCTTTCTTCAAATCTTGAACTAGTTCTTCAACACGTAATGTTGATATAGGATCTAAGGCTGATGTAGGCTCATCCATTAAGATAACATCTGGTTCAATTGCAAGACAACGTGCGATACAAACACGCTGTTGTTGGCCCCCAGATAAACCGTATGCATTTTGATTTAAACGATCTTTCAATTCATCCCAAATAGCAGCGCCACGCAGTGATTTTTCTACAATTTCGTCTAAAACTTTTTTATCTTTAATCCCATGGATTCTTGGTCCATAAGTGATGTTATCATAAATGGATTTAGGAAATGGATTAGGTTGTTGAAAAACCATACCTACATTCGTACGTAACTTTTCAACTGGATAATTTTTATCAAAAATATTCTGATCACGGTATAAAATTTTTCCGGATGTTTTCACGCTAGGAACAAGCTCTACCATTCTATTTAATGCTTTTACATATGTTGATTTACCTGATCCTGAAGGTCCAATGATTGCAGTGACATTTTTCTCTAGTATATCTAAATTAACATTTTTTAATGAATGTTGTTCACCATACCATAAATCTAAATTTTGAGTAGAATAAACAACTCGACGTTGATTATTATCTGAATGATTATGATGAGCTTGACCTACGGCAGTAAAAGGTGTGTTTGCGTGTTCATTTACTTTTTTAGTATGTTTTTCTAGTTCTTTTATATTATTCATAAGAAACCCTCTTTTCACTCTCACTACTTAAGTTAATATTTCTTTGAAAATTTGTTGCGAATTAAAACTGCGATAGTATTTAAAATGAGTAAAATTAACAATAATACAATAATTGCGGCTGATGATAAAGCTTGAAAATCTAAACCAGGTTTTCTTGCCCAATCATAAATTTGTAACGGTAATGTTTGGAATGAATCTAAAATACTATTTGGCGTACGTAGTAGAATGGTTGGTATACCAATTGCTACTAAAGGTGCTGTTTCACCAATGGCACGTGAAATGGCTAAAATAACACCTGTTACAATACCAGGAATTGCTGCTGGTAATACTACGTTTTTAATGGTTTGCCATTTATTGGCGCCAAGCCCATATGATGCTTCCTTTACTGAATTCGGCACCGCACGTATAGCTTCTTGGCTTGCAACGATAATGACTGGCAATATGAGTAAAGCCAATGTTAATGCAGCAGCAATGACTGAGTTACCTAATTTTAATAAACCTACAAATATCGTTGCACCTAACAATCCATATACAATCGATGGGACAGACGCTAAATTGGAAATGTTAATTTTAACGAACTTTGTAAATGCATTATCTTTAGCATATTCTTCAAGATAAATCGCGCTTCCGACGCCTAAAACTAAAGCGATTGGAATGAGCGTCATCATTAACCATAATGTTCCAATCAATGCCCCTTTAACCCCTGCTGTGCTCGCAGATGAACTTGAAAAATTAGAGAAAAAGTCTGTGGACATTAATGGAAGTCCTTTTCTTAAAATGTCTACAATCAAGATTGTTAAAACTACTAAACCAATCAATGTACAAATCAAGAACAAAGCTTTAAAAACTTTATTTTTAGTCATTCGGCCAGAGAGTTTTTTCTCTACTGAAGCTTGGTCGATTAAATTCATTTTAATACTCCTCTCTGAAACGTTTCGTAATCCATTGAGAAATAAAGTTCATAATCAATGTAAAGATAAATAGTGTGAAACCAACAGCGTAAATACTGTAATAAAGATCAGAACCATTCGTAGCATCACCTTGTGACACCTGTACGATATACGCAGTCATCGTTTGAATGGAATGTGTTAAATCAAGATCAAATGATGGACTAGAACCTCCTGCTAAAGACACAATCATTGTTTCACCAATGGCACGAGATATTGCTAATACAATAGATGCCATAATACCAGAAGTGGCTGCAGGAATAATCACTTTAAAAATCATTTCAAGCTTGGTTGATCCTAATCCTAACGCCCCTTCACGAATTTTATTAGGTACGGACGACATCGCATCTTCACTCATACTCGCTATCATTGGAATGATCATAACGCCAACAACCAAACCAGGACTAATGGCGTTAAAACTCGATATACTTGGAAAGATTGATCTTAAAATGGGTGTGACAAGTGTTAAGGCAAAAAAACCATAAACTATTGTTGGAATCCCTGCTAGAATTTCAAGAATTGGTTTAATTACTTTTTTAGTGCGTTTAGATGCATATTCACTTAAATATATGGCTGCACCTAAACCAACAGGAACTGCAAAAATCGTAGCTATCGCTGTAATTTTTAACG
The DNA here is from genome assembly GCF_011394325.1 of Staphylococcus sp. 11007852. NCBI lineage: Bacteria > Bacillati > Bacillota > Bacilli > Caryophanales > Staphylococcaceae > Staphylococcus > Staphylococcus sp. 11007852. The sequence goes on from NZ_JAANBJ010000037.1 coordinate 15,842, forward strand.
TACCTAATATGAGTGCCCAAATACCGTACTTTGGATTGGAACTAAAAGGATTCCAATCGGTTTCTAAAAAGAATTTAGACATTGGAACTTTAGTGAAAAATGTGATTGTTTCAGTTAATAATGTCACTACAATACCAATTGTTGTTAAGATAGAAATGGTTGCAATTGCGGCTAAAATAATAGGCATAATTTTATCACTTTTAGATGATCCAACGTTACTTTTATTTTGAATCATTTCACGAACATTATGCTGTGATTTCATACATGTATGCTCCTTTACTTAAAAAAGGGACTTAGAAAATCAAGTCCCTTTCATTCCCTTTAATTCATATCAATGCTTGAACTATTTTTCGCTTTTACCAGTAATTTTTTCTAATTTTGAAAGTTGATCTTTGTAGTCTTTTTCAGGTAATGCTACATAATCAACACCTTTAGCTTCGGCAGCTTTCCCTTTGTTATCTAAAGTGAATTTCATGAACTCTGCGAATGCTTTATTGTCTTTTAATTTTTTATTATTTGCATAGATGAATAACGGACGACTTAATGCGTATGAACCATCTTGAATTGTTTTGGCATCTGGTTCAATTGCTTTTCCATCTTTGCCTTTAATTTTAACGGCTTTTAAGTTATCTTGATTTTCTTTATAGAAGTTATAAGCGAAGAATCCGATACCCTCTTTATTGTCTTGTACCGATTTAACAATAACATCTGTATTTTGGTTTTTCTCTGCTTTGATGTCTTGTTTATTCATTACTTCTTCACTAAAGAAATCATACGTACCGTGTGATTGGTCTGGTGAAAAAGCTTTAATAGGTTTTTTAGGATACTTTGGATTTACATCTGACCAGTTTTTCGCTTGTCCAGAATAGATTTTCTTTAAATCGTCTAAAGAGAGTTCCTTAACAAAATCATTATCTTTATTAACTGCAATTGTTAAACCGTCTTTAGCGATTTCAAATTCTGTATAGTCAATTTTTTTATCTTTCAATTGTTGTTTCTCTTCATCTTTAATTGGACGAGATGCATTAGAGAAATCTGTTTTACCTGCGATAAATTGTTTGAATCCATCACCTGTCCCTGAAGTCACATTTTCAACGGTAGCTTTATTGTATTGTTTAGAAAATTCTTCATTTAACTTTTCAATAATTGGTGCAACTGTTGATGAGCCATTCCCTTTTACAGTACCCTCAACATTTGTATTTTCTCCTTTATTCCCACTATCTCCACCTTGTTGTCCAGCGCCTCCGCAAGCACCTAATAATAATGATGCACCTACGACTGTAGTACCTAATACTTGCCATTTCTTCATTGAAACATCCTCCTAGTAATAGAAATCACTACTTTTAATTACATTCTTAGCATACTAAGTAATTGTTAACCTTCAATAAATTGAATGTAAATTTTGTGTTAATATTAAGAAATTGTGGAGATGTACAATAAATGCAAAAAAACACACATCATTTTGATGTGTGTTTAAAAAAGATTGTTTTAATGTGAATTACATTAACCGAAAAAGTAATTAATAACGTCTCTACCTAAATCGCCACCATTAAGCCATGGTTCAGGAACAGGTTGGTTCGTATAAACAATTGAAAAAGAGAGTTTAGGGTCATTTGCTGGTGCATAACCTACATAGGTAGAGTTAACTCTTGGCTCACCATCTTGAAAAACTTCGGCAGTACCTGTTTTTCCTGCGGTACGTACTTTGGTTTTACTAAAGCTTGCATAACCCGTTCCCTTCTCTTTATTAAACGCCATATCGAACCCTTTTTGAACTTGATGAATTTCCTCAAGTGTATTGTTAATACGATTTAAAACTCGACCCTGGATAGACTTTTTAATAGGACCCAATTCATCATCGCGTGTTGCGTGACGTATTTCCTTAGCGATATGTGGTTGGATTCTCACACCATTATTAGCAATTGTTGAAACATATTGTGATAACTGAATTGGTGAATACGTATCATATTGACCAATTGCTAAGTCTAAATAATTACCAGGATTATCTTTCAAAGGTTCAATTTGTCCTGTAACTTCATTAGGTAAGTCGATACCTGTTTTAACGCCTAATCCTACTTGATTAAGACCTTTTCGTAATTTTTGACCAGGCACTGTAACGTCATTTGGAAGTGCCATATTATTTGAATAATCTAATCCTGCCATTTTCAAGGCAGTTTTAAACATATAGACGTTTGATGAATGCATTAAAGCTTCACTATCTGAAATGCGTATTTGACTATTTTTATTAAAATAAGAACGTTTTGTTCCACCATCTTGGAAATGTAGAGGTTCATCGACCATTTCTTGACCGACTTTAATAGCGTTATTTTGATAACCAGCTAATAAAGTGCCACCTTTCACTGAAGACCCTACAGCATATTGTGTTGTAAATGTACCGATATCAAAATCAGTAAGTTCACCATTTTTATCGATCTTTTTGCCTACCATAGCGAGGATATCGCCATTGCGTGGATCTTGGACAACCATCATAGCACTATCCATATCTTTAGCACCTTCTGACCGTAATTTAGAAATTTGCTTTTCTAAATAGGATTCCGCTTTTTGTTGTAAATGGATATCAATCGTTAGTACTAAATCATCACCACGTGCGCCATCGTTAATCACTTTTGAATCAATCACTTCACCTGACTTGTCAGTCGTATATTGAATTTCTTTTTTCTCACCTCGTAATACATTTTCATATTGTCGTTCGAGGTACGATTTTCCAACACGGTCATTTCTAGAGTATCCTTTAGATAGGTAGTCGTCTGTTAATTCTTTAGGTAAACCTTCTTCAGACGTCGATACTTGTCCTAGAATTCCTCTCAACGTGTTGCCATATGGATATTTACGGTCCCAATCCATTGTTGTATTGATGCCAGGTAAATCTGATAGCTGTTGAGATACTGCGGCATATTCATCGTCTGATACATTATCTTTTTTAACCGTTCTAGGGCTCAAAGTTGTACCCTGAGACATCTCGCGGTATATCGCTAACACTTGCATATCCTTATTAGACAATTGGTTTAAATCTTTATCAGTGAGCTTATTTCTTAAAGATTCATCAAAATCATCTTGAGAAATGTCGCCACTTTCTAGCATGGATTGTTCTTTTTTCATTAAACTTTTAACTTTGTCAGGATATTTTAAAATCCAATAATCTTGCTTATCGCGTTTAGTGATACGATCTGTTTTCATAGAAATAATATTCGCAAGCTTTTTTGCTGTGCTTAAAATTTCTTTTTGACTCGTATTTTTACCTCGAGTATATGTAATTGCTTTTTTAGATGCGTTATCAACAATAACATTGCCATTTCGATCTAAAATTCGGCCGCGCGGTGCAGATTCATTTACTGTAACATTCTCACTTTCACGTATCATTTGATTGAAGTGTGCCCCTTGAGCAATTTGCAAATAACCTAATCTTAGTACGATTAAGACAAATGCTAAAATGATCACAATAAATATGAAATTAATACGAAGATCCATTGTTTGACGCATTTTTTCATCATTAGTTTTTTCTTTTAATCGTTTTAACAACACAACCTACCTCTATTCCGTCATACTACTAAAAATGATATATGAAAATGATGAATTTTGCTAATGTTTTATGAGTAAATATTGACTAAAGACGTTTTACTAATGATACTTTAGAATCTCCTATGACATGTAACCATATTCCATCAACATTTATTTATAAAAAGAAAGGTCGAGACAAAATCACGTCTCGACCTTAAGCATATTTAAAATAATTAATGTGAATATTATAGCCATTCTAAAAATCGAAAGGCCTATTAATTAGTATCATTTATAGATTATTTTGCAGCAGCATAAAATTCGTCAACTTTTTCCCAGTTAACTACATTCCAGAATGTACTAATGTAATCTGGACGTTTGTTTTGATATTTGAGGTAATATGCATGTTCCCAAACATCTAAAGCTAAGATAGGTGCTTTACCTTCTGACAATGGACTATCTTGATTCGCTGTTGTAACGATTTCTAATTGACCATTATTAACTACTAACCAAGCCCAACCTGAACCAAATCTAGTAGCTGCTTTATCAGAGAATTCTTTTTTAAAGGCGTCTAAAGAACCCCATTGTTCTTTAATTTTATCTACTACTTCACCTTTTTCTTCAGCTTCAGGTGATAAGAATTGCCAGAATAGAGAGTGGTTAAAGTGACCGCCACCATTATTACGAACAGCAGTCTTTTTATCTTCTGGTAATTGATCTACGTTAGCAATAAGTTCTTCAATAGATTTATTTTCTAACTCTGTCCCTTTAACTGCATCATTTAATTTTGTTACATAAGTATTATGATGTTTGCTATGGTGAATTTCCATAGTTTCTTTATCAATATGTGGTTCTAATGCGTCATAACCATAAGGTAATTTTGGTAATTCAAAAGCCATAAATAATCATCCTCCTAATTTATGTTCATTTATATTGTAGCAACTAAATGCTCGTAACGACAAAGAATTTGCTTGAATGTATAGTATGATTTTATTTGATTTATTAATATACATACATAAAAATTGTTTATCAATATATAGAATTCAATATAATGGAAACCTCATTACATCTATTAAATATATTGACGATTGTAATCGTATTAAACATTTAACATTTGCGCTATGTGATATTAGTTACAAATTAGTACTTAAGACTGTTTTTTTGTTATTATAATCAAAATTGGTGTGATTGTTTTGAATATGTAAGAGATGGTATTGTATAATAAGTTTAGCATTGAAAAACATGATGTTACGTGCGTTTTCAATTAAATTTAGAGTTTAAAGGAGTTTCTATTCATGTCTGAAATTACACATCGTAAAAATACACGACCTGTAAAAGTGGGTAATTTGACGATTGGTGGATCTGATGAAGTTGTGATTCAAAGTATGACAACAACTAAAACATATGATGTTGAGGCGACAGTAGCTGAGATAAAACGCTTAGAAGAAGCTGGATGCCAAATTGTTCGTGTTGCTTGTCCTAATGAAGAAGACGCGCATGCGATTAAAGATATTAAAGCTCAAATTAACATCCCTCTCGTCGTTGACATACATTTTAATTATAAACTAGCACTCATAGCTATCGAAAATGGTGCAGACAAGATACGTATCAATCCTGGTAATATAGGTCGTCGTGAAAAAGTTGAGGCTGTTGTAGAAGCTTGTAAAGCTAAAGGCATTCCAATTCGTATTGGTGTTAATGCGGGTTCACTTGAAAAACATATTTTAAAGAAATATGGTTACCCGACAGCTGATGGCATGGTTGAAAGTGCATTACATCATATTAAAATTCTTGAAGATTTAGACTTTCATGATATTATTGTTTCAATGAAAGCTAGTGATGTTAATCTTGCTATTGAAGCATATACAAAAGCGGCAAAGGCATTTGATTACCCATTACATTTAGGCATTACAGAAAGTGGTACTTTGTTTAATGGTACGGTCAAATCTTCAGCTGGACTTGGTGCGATTTTGGCATTAGGTATTGGTAATACATGTCGTATATCATTATCAGCGGATCCGGTTGAGGAAGTAAAAGTTGCTAAATCACTTTTAAAAGCATTTGGCCTAGCAAGTAACGCAGCAACATTAATTGCTTGTCCAACATGTGGACGTATTGAAATTGATTTAATTTCAATCGCAAATGAAGTTGAAGATTATATTGAAAAATTAAAAGTGCCTTTAAAGGTAGCTGTGCTTGGTTGTGCTGTTAATGGTCCTGGTGAAGCGCGTGAAGCGGATATAGGCATTGCAGGTGCACGAGGCGAAGGGCTACTATTTATGAAAGGTAAAACTGTAAGAAAAGTACCTGAAGAATCTATGGTCGATGAACTTAAAATAGAAATCGATAAATTAGCAGCAGAATGGGAAAAAAATAAAAAAGAAGAAACTACAACATCATAATATATAAAATTAACGCTACCGGGTTGTCGGTAGCGTTAATTTTATGATTTACAGTTTTCACATATTCCATACACTTCAAGTTTATGTTTTTCAATATCAACTTGAGGTAATGCTTTTTTGATTTCTGTCATTGGGCAATAATCTATGACTTTTGTGTCTCCACATGAAGTACAAATAAAATGATGATGGTGATGAGAAGTACAAGCAATGCGGAATTTCATTTCACCATCTAATTCAGTACTTTCAATAATGCCTAACGTTTTAAAGAGATGTAAATTTCGATAAATGGTATCGAAGGATATCCCTGGGTAATTTTCATTCATGAGTTGTTGCACATATTTTGCATTGATATATTTATTCTCTTCAATGAAAATGTTAATGATATCTTTGCGCTTATCCGTATATTTATGTCCGTTATCCTTCAACATTCTTATTGCTTCTTGCGTTTTCACTCAGACTCACTCCTTTACCCTTCCCTTTTGTTAACTTTTGTGCAGCAAATGTCAAACCAAGTAAAATGATTAATATTACAACGATTACACCACCAGGAGAAATATCTAAATAAAAGGCGGTAACTAAACCAGTAATAACAGAAAATTCTCCTATTAAAATACTTAAACCTATAAATTGTTTGAACCCCTTCGTCCATCGCATCGCAATGGCAACTGGTAATGTAATTAAAGCACTGACGAGTAGAATACCAATGACGCGCATTGAAGCGGAAATAACTAATGCTACAATGACAATAAATAAAAACGAAATCCACTTGGGGATACCAATGACTTTACTATATTCTGTATCGAAAGATAAAATAAATAATTCTTTATAGAACAATAAGATAAATGCAACAACGAGAATTGCTATGATAACGATGGTAACTAAGTCACTATATGCTACAGCACTAATAGAACCAAATAATAATCCAACTAATTCTTGATTAAATCCATCAGCTAACGAGATAAAAATCGCACTCAAACCGATTCCTGAACTCATTAAAATAGGAATTGCAATTTCTTGGTAATTTGAATAAGAAGTTCTAAGTTTTTCTATTAAAAGCGCACCAACAATTGAGAATATAATCCCTGTCCAAATAGGGTTCACAAAAGAAAACGTAGCAGATGCACTAATCATAAACATACCGAATGAAATACCACTTAGCGTGACATGACTTAATGCATCAGCAATGAGAGACAAACGTCGCACGACAATAAAAGTCCCTATTAACGGTGCAATTAATCCAATCAAAATCCCGCTGATAAAGCTATAACGTATAAAATCAAAGTTTAAAATTGCATCTATCATTTACAACACGCCCTATCATGTTGATGATCAACAAATTTAATTGGATGGCCATATATTTTAGAGATTTCTACTTCATCTAGTGATTTAAACTCATTTGTAGAACCATGAAAATGAAGGTGCTTATTTAAACAAGCTACCTCAGTCGCTGTATCAGCAACAACGCCTATATCATGAGTTACCAAAATTATAGTGACACCTTCATGTTTAAGATGGTCTAATGTTTCGTAAAATTCACCAACATGTTTAGCATCTATACCATTTGTTGGTTCATCTAAAATAAGAACGGAGGGATCTGAAACTAAAGCGCGTGCGATGAGGACACGTTGTTGCTGACCACCTGAAAGTTCAGACACATTTTTATCTTTTAAAGCTGTGATGTTCAATCGCTCTAGAACACGATCAACTTTATGATGGTCTTCTCTGTTGAACCATCTAAATAGGCGTTTTTTACGCGTTAATCCACTTAAAATAACTTCCTTAACCGTAGCTGGAAAACCAGCAGTGACTGAGGAAGCTTTCTGAGAAACATAACTAATTTTGTCTGTCGTTAATTTTTTGTGATATGATGCACCATCTATAAATATGTCTCCCTGTTGGATTGGGAGTAATCCTAATATTAATTTCAATAAGGTTGATTTACCGGCGCCATTTGGCCCAACAATGGCTAAAAATTCACCTTTATTGATTTTTATATTGATATTTTCAAGTACTTTTTTATTATCAAAATAAAAGTCTATATTTTTAAGTTCAAATACAGGTTGCTCCATTCTCTCACCTCAACTTAATATAATACATATTTATGAAAGTGATGTAAATAGTAATGTTTACGAAAATGATATGGCGATTCATTAACCCCTAAATATAAAACTCTCAAAATCGATTAGTATCGTTTTGAGAGTTAAGTGTTAAAAGTGTCAGTTTTATAGTATAAATTTAGTGAAATATAAAACACTGTGTTGATATTAAATAGTTAATAGTCTAACTGATGACGTATTGTTACAGTCACAAAAATTGAAATGTTTAATTTTGCGCCATAATTTTATTTTTCATTTCAGGGTCAAACTTACTGGCTTTGAGTGCCTCGATTTCAAATTTATAAGGTGGTTTTTTGTTTTTCTTATCATCACCAACATACGGTGTTTCCAAAATCTTTGGAATGTGTTCAAATTGTTTATGATGTACCACATAATTAAGTGCATCAAAACCAATGTGACCAAAACCTATATTTTCATGTCTGTCTTTATGTGCTTCTCGTGGATTTTTACTGTCATTAACGTGAACAACTTTAATACGATCTACCCCGATGATTTTATCAAATTCATTGAGTACGCCATCAAAGTCATTGACCACATCGTATCCGGCATCATGAATATGACAAGTATCAAGACATACAGATAATCTTTCGTTATGTGTGACGCCATCAATAATTTGTGCAATTTCTTCAAATGTACGTCCAACTTCAGAACCTTTACCAGCCATGGTTTCAAGTGCAATGCGAACGTCATTCTTATTTGTTAAAACTTCATTGAGTCCTTCAATAATACGCTTAATACCTACTTCGGCACCTGCGCCCACATGACTACCTGGATGCAAAACGATATCTTTAGCACCAATTGCTTCTGTACGTTCTATCTCATTTTGTAAGAAATTAACACCTAATTCAAATACCTCAGGCTTACTTGTATTTGCAATATTAATAATATATGGCGCGTGAACTACAATATTAGAAAGGCCATACGCTTGCATTGCCTTTTGTCCAGCTTCGATATTTAAATCTTCTATCGCTTTACGACGCGTATTTTGTGGCGCACCAGTATAAATCATAAAAGTGGACGCGCCGTATTTGTGCGCCTCTTCGGCAGATGCTTGTAACATTTTTTTACCACTCATAGAAACGTGTGAACCTATTAACATTCAAATCCAACCTTTATTTTTTATTTTTACGATCAAGACGTTTTTTACGTCTACTATGTTGTCTTTTTTCTTGACGTTTTAAATTTTCGACTTCTTGTTTGAATTTCTTTTTATAGCCTGGTTTAACTTTTTTCTTATTATTACGTTTCACTTTATTTTTCACTTGTTGTGTAATGTGATCTTCTTGTTTTTGTCTTAGACGACGCGTGTTATGTGCTTTGATAGGCTTTAATTCACCATTTCTAATATCAACATTTTCAAATTGATAGCCTTTTTGTTCAATTTGATGAATTAGATATTCTTCGTCTGGTTTATAAAGTGTGATCGCAATCCCTTTATAATTTCCTCTACCTGTACGACCAACGCGATGCGTAAAGAAATCTATATCTAAAGGCACATCAAAATTGATTACATGACTAACGCCTTCTATGTCAATTCCACGAGATGCTAAATCACTCGCAATGACATACTGGAAGTCTAAATTTCGAATTCGTTTCATTTGTTGTTTACGTTCACGAGGAGATAAGCCACCATGAATCATCCCTACTTGAATCCCTTTTTGATTTAGTTTTTCTGCTAAATCATCAGCATTTTCTCGACTGTTACAGAATATAATACCTAAATATGGATTAATCGTATCTATGAGTTCAATCGTCTTTTCTAACTTTTCAGTACCGCGTGTAGGTATTAAGTAAAATGTTATATTCTTCTTATTCTTTTGTTCAGTTTTTACTTCAACAAATTCTGGGTTTTGTAAATATTTATTTAAAAATGGATGTAAAGATTTCGGTATTGTAGCACTAAACACTGCCATTTTAGCCGATTTATCTAAACGAGACGCTATTTGATCAACTTCTTGAATTAGACCTAAATCTATCATTAAGTCTGCTTCATCAACGATAAGTTGTTGCGCTAAATGAACATGCAGCGCATTGGCTTTAGCTAAGTCATTAATTCTCGTAGGTGTACCGATAACGAGCTGAGGTTGTTGAGTTGTTTTTTGCTTATCTTTTTCAAAATCTGTTCCACCTATAAATAAACTCACTTTAATTCCTTTTTTATGATTAGCTAATTGAAGTGCAGCATGATAGAGTTGTGTAGCCAATTCTCTCGTAGGCGCTACAATGATAGCTTGTGGTTCATTTATATCATTATCTAATAATTGGAAAATGGGTAGTAAAAATGAGTGTGACTTTCCTGTTCCAGTTTGTGATTGCCCTATAAGATTGACGCGTTTTAATAATCTAGGAATGACACGTTGTTGAACGTCTGTCGGTTGTTTAAAGTTTAATTCATCTATTGCTTCAATTAAACTTGGGTCAAAACTAAAATGACCAAATGGGTGCTTAGGCATGAATGGCCCTCCTTATTCTATCGTCCCTATATTATAAAGGAATTTACCTTAAATGAAAACTACTCATCAAAATTCAAAATAAGAATGACTCGGTATAATTTCCTACCTTTGACCCATGCTTGAATAGTTTAAATTGCCTTTTGAAGTTGTTATAATATGAAGTTGAAGGAGGGTACGTGTATATTATGGAAATTATTAAAATAACACCCAGGGGGTATTGTTACGGTGTAGTAGATGCGATGGTTATCGCACGTAATGCCTCTTTGGATCCAAACTTACCGCGTCCCATATATATTTTAGGGATGATTGTGCATAATAAACATGTAACAGATGCATTTGAATCGGATGGCATCATTACGTTAGATGGCCCAAACCGTCTAGAAATTTTAAACCAAATTGATTCTGGAACGGTAATATTTACAGCGCATGGCGTATCACCTGAAGTCAAACGTCGCGCAAAAGAAAAAGGGTTAACTTGTATCGATGCGACATGTCCAGATGTTGAAAATACACATGCCCTCATTAGAACTAAAAAAGCTGAGGGGTACCATATTATTTACATTGGAAAAAAAGGTCATCCAGAACCTGAAGGCGCTGTTGGTGTTGCACCAGACGTAGTACATTTAGTAGAAACAAAAAAAGATGTTGATGCATTACCTGAAATGCTGAAAGATAAACGTCTCATTGTAACAAATCAAACAACAATGTCTCAATGGGATGTCTTGCATTTGATGGAAGATTTACAAGAAAAATACCCTCATATTGAACAACATAAGGAAATTTGCCAAGCTACACAAGTACGTCAAGAAGCCGTCGCGGATCAAGCTGGTGCTGCTGACTTATTAATTGTGGTTGGTGATCCTAAGAGTAATAATTCTAATAGACTTGCACAAGTTTCTAAAGATATTGCTCACACTAATTCATATCGAATTGCGGACGTATCACAGCTCAAATTAGAATGGTTAGAAGGTGTTGAAACCGTTGCAGTTACTGCAGGTGCCTCCACTCCTACTCCGATTGTTAAAGAAGTTATAAACTTTTTGAAAGATTATGATCCATTAAATCCTGAAACGCATCAGATTCAATCTCATGTGCCAGTGGATAAAATACTACCAAAAATTAAAAAAGCTAAGCCAGTTAAAATTATGGAATAAAAAAAACACGACAATTTTGTCGTGTTTTTTGTTTTTAGTAATACGTATAAGGGTCAGTATTTATTGAGGATGCTAAAATATTTAACGATTCATTTGGTTTAAGCCAATCTGATAAAAGTGTTACTAGACCCTCTTTCATGACATATTCACTATAATGATTGATATCGATTAAATTGATGCCTTCAATTTTAGCATCTAGCGCTTCATGATGCTTAATATCACCAGTTATGAAAACGTCGGCACCTTTTTTCTGAGCTAACGTTTCTAAACCGATGCCAGAGCCACCCACTATTGCGACAGTTTTAATCAAAGTGTCATTGTCTCCAATAAAACGAATGCTTGGCATATTTAAAACGGTTTTTAAATGATTGATGAAATCAGAAACTGTGTAGGATTGATGCAGCTGTCCAATCAAACCTAACCCTTGTTGTAAACTTTTTTCTAAAGGAATGAAATCATAAACTGGCGTTTCATAAGGATGATATTTTATAATGAGTTTTTCTGTTAAGTCACGTTGATGTTGGTCAATCATAAATTCAACTTTTAACTCTTCTACATTTTCAATTTGATTCAATGCACCTATAGTAGGATTTGCATCTCCTACTGGTTTAAATTGACCCGTTCCCATCGCATTAAAAAAAGCATATTCATAATTACCTTCTTTAGCAATACCTGCATCGCTCAATGCATTTTTAAATGCGTCAGCAGATGTTTGAGGTATAAACACTTGTACTTTATAATAGGATTTCATGTTAACATTTAAAAATTCAGACGCATTCAACCCAATGCGCTCAGCTAACATAGCGTTAACACCACGTGGGTGAACATCTAGATTTGTATGCAATGCGATTAAGTTGATATTATTTTGAATTAATGCGTATAAAATGGAACCATAACCTTGATTGGCTATGATAGATTTTACCCCTTTAAATATAAGTGGATGATGCGCAATAATGGTATTACACTGTTTTTCAATCGCCTCATTTACGACATCAATGGTGCAATCTAACGTTGTTAAGATTCCTTCTATATGATCTTCTGTATTTCCTATGAGTAAGCCGACATTATCCCATGATTCAGCAGAGTCGAAGGGTACGTGTTGATTAAGTGTATGCAGTAACGTTTTAATATTCATCATTTAACACCTCTTTGATTACATTTTCTTGGTGTGTAATGTCTTGATATCGTTGTACATGCTTATTTGGTTCTAATTGTTTTTTTATATCCTCAAGCGCATCTAATTCTCTTTGCCACTTCTCTTCAAACAAATCTCCTTTAATAGGATGTAAAAAAGGTCCGAATTTAAAATCTAATGACGATAAATTCATTTGTCCTTTTTCAGCAACGATAATTTCATATATATGCGCACGTTCTTTTACTAATGTTTCTGTTATAATTTGATAACCCTTATTTTGTAAAAATCGTCTAATCGGTTCGGATTGAATGTTAGATTGAAGAACTAACCGCGGAAAATTAGGAATATGATGAAATCCATTTTCTAAAATACGTGTTATTAATGGCCCACCCATACCACATATCGTGACTGTATCAACATCATCTGTATCATTCAATATGGTTAAACCATCACCTAATCTTACGTCAATTCTTGACGTTAAACCATATGTTGCCACACTTTTTTTGGCTGCATTAAAAGGCCCTTTGATTACTTCTCCAGCAATCGCAGTTTGTATAATCCCTTGTTGGATTGCATAAATTGGTAAATAGGCATGATCAGAGCCAATATCAGCTATTTTTTCACCTATAATAAATTCACTTACTTTTAATAGTCGACGATTAATTGGAATCATGATGATATTTCCCTTCTATAAAAATAAGGGAGTACAAACAGGTAATCATATGTTTAACCATAGTGATACGACTGATTGCTCCCTTTTAGATAAGTATAAGTGACGTTTCAATTATAAACGACAGTATTAATCCATAAAATCTTTAAGTCGTTTACTGCGACTTGGGTGTCTCAATTTACGTAACGCTTTCGCTTCGATTTGACGAATACGTTCTCGTGTAACACCAAAAACTTTTCCGACTTCTTCAAGTGTACGTGTACGTCCATCATCAAGACCAAATCGTAAACGTAATACATTCTCTTCACGATCTGTTAAAGTATCTAATACATCTTCTAACTGCTCTTTTAATAACTCATATGCCGCATGGTCTGACGGACTTTGCGCTTCTTGGTCTTCAATAAAATCTCCTAAATGACTGTCGTCTTCTTCACCAATAGGTGTTTCAAGAGAAACAGGTTCTTGAGCGATTTTAAGAATTTCACGTACTTTTTCAGGTGGTAAATCCATTTCCTCACCAATTTCTTCTGGTGCTGGGTCACGACCTAAGTCTTGTAATAATTGACGTTGAACACGAATTAATTTGTTAATCGTTTCAACCATGTGTACTGGAATACGAATTGTACGTGCTTGGTCAGCAATCGCACGTGTAATAGCCTGTCTAATCCACCATGTCGCATAGGTTGAAAATTTAAAACCTTTGCTAAAGTCAAATTTTTCAACAGCTTTAATAAGGCCCATGTTTCCTTCTTGAATGAGGTCTAAAAAGAGCATGCCACGTCCTACATAACGTTTAGCAATGCTGACAACAAGTCTTAAGTTAGCTTCTGCCAATCTTGCCTTAGCGACTTCATCACCTTGTTCTATCCGTTTCGCAAGTTCAATTTCTTCTTGAGCACTTAATAAGTCTACACGGCCAATTTCTTTTAAATACATGCGAACTGGATCGTTAATTTTAACGCCTGGAGGTGCACTTAGATCGCTTGGATTTAATTTATCATCGGTATCAGAACTATCTTTTTCATTGACTAACTGAATATCATTATCATTAATCATGTCAAAAAATTCGTCCATTTGATCTGAATCCATGTCGAAGTTTTGTAATTTGTCTGCTACTTCTTCATGGCTTAGGTGACCTTCTTTTTTCCCTTTTTCAATTAACTGTTTTTTAACATCCTCTAGTGTTAGAGTAGGATCGATAGTCTCTTTTTTAATTACTTTTACCTGGTTATCTGACATACAAAGGCCTCCCGATATTAATCTTGACGCTTTAATCGATTTCTATTTTTATTCACTATCATTTCTAAATAATACTTTTGAGATGCGACATCTTTATTACGTGTAGCTTCACGTAGTTTTTCATGAAGTGTTTCAAGTGAATCTGAATTTCTATTTTCAGTCATTACTCTAATATAATCATCTATTTCGTTCTCATACGGTTCTCGGTTAAGCGGATAATCTACTAAATATATCAACGCTTCTTTAATTTCATGCTGATGCGTATAGGTAATACATTCACTGATATCAAATTGTTCATGTTTAGAATAAAAGTCTCGTAAAATATTAAATATACGTTTAAAATACTCATTTGTAAAGTCGGATTCATCAATATTTTTATGAAAACTTAAAAAAACATCTTTATCATTAATGAAATGTTTTAAAATTGCTCTCTCTGCAACAGCATGTTTATTTAAACGAACAGATTGTTTCTGAGGTGTATGATGTATGGTGTTCTGAGAGTCGTTATTGGGATAACGCTTTTCTACTTCATTATTTAGACTATCTGGTGAAACTTTAAACAAACTTGATGCATCTTGTAACACTTTTTTTCGTATAATATTTGAGTTTATTTTAGAAACATCATTTATAAACGTTTTGTAAAATTTTTCATAAGCTAAATCATTATTTTCGATTTGGTCTTGATGTTGCATTAATTTAAAGATTACAAATGATTTTTTCTCAGTATTGACGAACTCTAAAAATTTTTCTTTACCATATTTTTCAATGTATTCATCTGGGTCCATATTTTGAGGTAATTGAACTACAAAGCAGTTGATATTTTGTTCCAACAATGTTTGCCCCGTTTTTAATGCAGCTTGTATACCAGCAAAATCACCGTCAAATAATAATGTAACATGATTACATAATTTTCTTAAAAAGTGAATATGGTCTTCAGATATTTGTGTCCCCATACTTGCAACAACATGATTCAGTCCTGCCTCATCGGCTTTAATCACATCCATAAAACCTTCGAGTATAATTGTTTCATCATGTGAGCGAATATGTTTACGTGCACGATCTAAATTATAAAGTAATTTTCGTTTCTGAAATATTGGAGATTCTGGACTATTTAAATATTTAGGCTCCTGATTTTGATAAGTTCGCCCGGAATAACCTACAATGCGCCCTTGTGCATTGGCTAGTGGAAACATGATTCGATCTCTAAACCTATCATAATAGGTGAAATCATTTTCATTTCGTGATAAAATTCCCGCTTCATAACCTAAATGTAAATCAAATCCTTTTTTCTCAAAAAAATCAGTCGCGAAATGCGAGGAGTCAGGTGATAATCCAATTTTTCTTTCATTAATCATTTGATCAGTAAAACCACGATCATATAAATATTTTAAAGCTACTTCGCCTTCAACCGTTTTCGTTAAAATATAATGATAATATTCAAGTAATGTCTCATGCATTTGAATCATTTGTAAGTCGTTAGAAGCAATTTGATGAGATGTATTATTTGAATGAATGTCAACTTGAATGTTAATGCGGTCACCTAAATGTTTAACCGCTTCAGTAAATGAAACATTTTCAATTTCTTGAATAAATTGAAAAATGTTACCACCTTTTTTACAACCGAAGCAATGACAAATTTGTTTATCTTCAGACACTGTAAACGAAGGGGTCTTCTCATCATGAAAAGGACACAAACCTATATAATTGCGTCCTCTTTTTTCTAGTTTAACGTACTCACTAACGACGTCTAATATATCTGTATTTTCTTTAATCTGATCAATGGTTGATTGTGGTATTCTCAAATTTATCACCTTTATTGATTGCTAGATTCCTATGAAAATGAGTGAGTTTTAATATTATACTTACTTTCAATTTGAAAAGAAATTATTATGCTCAATAATTTGTATAATATTATTAGCAGTTTCTTCAATAGCTTTATTGGATACATCTAATACAGGGCAGCCAATACGATCGACGATTTTATTGAAATACTCTAATTCTTCTTCAATACGAGTATCTGTTGCATATCGCGCTGAATCAGATAATCCAAGTTGCTTTAATCGTTCTTTACGAATTGCATTCAATTTTTCAGATGAAATTTTTAAAGCAATACATTTTTTTGGATCAATTTCAAATAACATTTCTGGTGGATTAACTTCAGGAACAATAGGCACATTCATGACTTTATAGCGTTTATGTGCAAGGTATTGTGAGATTGGTGTTTTCGACGTACGTGAAACACCGATGAGTACAATATCAGCTTTAGGAAGACCCTTAGGATCTTTACCGTCATCGTACTTAACCGCAAATTCCATGGCTTCAATTTTTTTGAAGTAATCTTCATCCAGTTTGTGGACGATTCCAGGTTCATTGATAGGTTGTTGTTGAAATGTTGCTTCCATCATAGACATAATGGGTCCCATAATATCTACGGATTTGAGATTATTTTCATTAATTAAATTCGCCATGTAGGCGCGAATATCTGGGCGCACTAGCGTATAAATAATCATTGAATTATTTTCTTTAGCCATTTGAATAATTTCATCTATATTTTGCTTCGTTTCTATATATGGGTAGCGTATAATATCGGCAGTGCTTTCAACGTTTTTAAATTGAGAAATACAGGCTTTAGCAACAAGTTCTGCAGTTTCACCTACTGAGTCTGAGGCAATAATAATTTTCACTTTCGTCATGCGTCATTAACCCTCCTATTGATCGAATAAAGAAACGAAAAGTTTAGTGATTGTCGTTTTAGAAATACGTCCAGTTACAGCATATTTTCCATCGCCTTTTGATTTCACAATCGGTATGGAATCTATTTCTTTAGAAATCATTTGACGTGCTGCATATAAAAGAAGGTCATCTTCTTCTAAAAGAACGATATTAGGCATTCTAGTCATAATAATATGTACAGGAATATTATGAATATCTTGTCCTGCCATGGATGCACGTAGTAAATCTTTTCTAGAACATACACCTACCAAATCATTATCTTCATTAACGATAAACAATGTTCCTACATCTTCAATAAAAATCGCGCAGATTGCATCATAGACAGTAACATCACTTTTTAAAATAACTGGATGTGATTGATAATCTTTAACGATATAATGCTTGAGTTGTTCAGTAAGCAATTGTGAGCTTGATTTACCTGAATAAAAATAACCTACACGTGGTCTTGCTTCTAAATATCCCGCCATTGTTAAAATAGCAAGATCAGGTCTTAAAGTTGCGCGTGTGAGATTAAGTTGTTCAGCAATTTTTTCACCAGTGATAGGACCTGAATTTTTTACGATATCAACAATGTGTTCTTGGCGTTTACTCAGTTCTATATCGATCTCTGCATATTTAAAACCAATTGGTTATGCTAATTAAATAGCAGAAATGCCTCCTTTAAGATACTAGCATCATATTTATTTTCATATGGAACGTTTGATTTGATGAAGTATACAAATCAGTATGTAATCACTACGACATTTTTAAAACATTCATTTACCATTATAACGGTTTATCAACGTGTAGACAATTATGATTTTGCTTGCGAAACAGAATAGATTACTTTAAACTTATAGTTAAAGCGAGTTAAGGATGGTGAAAGCTTAACACATCAAATGGCCTAATTTTCAAAATGTGAATAAAAGTGAGTGGACACACTAATTTGGGTGGAACCGCGGATTAATACATTAATTCGTCCCAAGGCAAAGTATTTTCTTTGGCTTGGGACTTTTTATATTTTTTAAGGAGTGTTTTAGAATGGAAAAAAATATGGATAAAATTGTGCAACTTGCAAAGCATAGAGGTTTTGTATTTCCTGGTAGCGAAATATATGGAGGTTTAGCTAATACTTGGGACTATGGTCCATTAGGTGTGGAATTAAAAAATAACGTTAAAAAAGCTTGGTGGAAAAAATTTATAACGCAATCTCCATACAATGTTGGTTTAGACGCAGCAATTTTAATGAATCCTAAAACATGGGAAGCTTCAGGTCACTTAGGCAATTTCAACGACCCTATGATTGATAATAAAGACAGTAAAATTCGTTATCGTGCAGATAAAATTATTGAAGATTATATGCATAACGTTAAAGGTGACGAAAACTTCATCGCTGACGGATTAAGTTTTGAAGAAATGAAACGCATCATTGACGAAGAAGGTATTACCTGCCCTGTTAGTGGAACAGCAAATTGGACAGATATTCGCCAATTTAATTTAATGTTTAAAACATTCCAAGGTGTAACTGAAGATTCAACAAATGAAATTTTCTTACGTCCTGAAACAGCTCAAGGTATTTTTGTAAACTATAAGAATGTACAACGTTCGATGCGTAAAAAATTACCATTTGGTATTGGTCAAGTAGGTAAATCATTCCGTAATGAAATTACACCTGGTAACTTTATTTTCCGTACACGTGAATTCGAGCAAATGGAATTAGAATTTTTCTGTAAGCCAGGAACTGAGATTGAATGGCAATCGTATTGGAAAGATTATGCTGCGAAATGGTTAACTGATTTAGGGCTTCATAAGGAAAATACGCGTTTACGTGACCATGATGAAGATGAGTTATCACATTACTCTAATGCTACGACAGACATCGAATACAAATTCCCGTTTGGTTGGGGTGAATTATGGGGTATCGCAAGTCGTACAGACTTTGACTTAAAACAACATAGTGAACATTCGGGAGAAGACTTTAAATACCATGATCCTGAAACAAATGAAAAATATATTCCTTATTGTATTGAGCCTTCTTTAGGTGCTGATCGTGTGACGCTTGCATTTTTATGTGATGCCTATGAAGAAGAAGGTGTAGAAGGCAGTAAAGATGCGCGTACCGTATTACACTTCCACCCTGCACTTGCACCATATAAAGCAGCTGTTCTGCCATTAAGTAAAAAATTATCTGCAGAAGCGATTAAAGTGTATGAACAATTAAGCGAAGATTTTGTGGTAGACTTTGATGAATCTCAATCAATTGGTAAACGTTATCGTCGTCAAGATGAAATCGGTACGCCATATTGCATTACTTTTGATTTTGACTCTCTAGAAGATAATCAAGTCACAGTACGTGATCGTGATTCTATGGAACAAGTTCGTATGTCAATCAATGATCTTAAATCATTTTTAGCTGAAAAAGTGAAATTTTAACGTCATCAAGCACATAGATGATTTCCATATGTAGATACAATAAATCAAATAAAAAAACAGCCTTCAA
>NZ_JAANBJ010000038.1:0-42340 GCF_011394325.1 Staphylococcus sp. 11007852
TTGGCTTGAACACCTTAATTATAACGCTAAGCAGGGATTTTTTAGTATAACTTTTGTTGCCCACCCGCATAGCAGGTGGTTTATTGTTTCGCACGTTTTACGTGCTCAACTGACTGAAGTCATTAATCAAAAACGCGCTAGAGGCATTGAATGCTACTCTAGCGCGCTACTTTATTTATGCGACGTTTTTTTCACGTTTTGATAAATTCATGATTGTGATTAATGCAATAATACCGAAGACACTTAATAATATAAAGGCTAAATGGCTTGTTCCTGTCATTCCCGTTACCGCTGAAATGACAAGTGGTGGGAAGAAACCACCAAGGCCTCCCATCATAGAAACGATGCCGTTTGCCACACCCGCTTCTGTTGTAAAGTAATGTGGCACAAGCTTGAAGATGAGTCCATTTCCAATACCTGCACATACACTGACTGTTAAACAGCCAAGTGTAAAGAAGAAGATATTTTGAGAAACACCTAACAAGAATGATCCTACAATCATAATAGTGAAGAAAATCTTTAACATTGTCACTGCGTTAAATTTATCTCCTAACATACCACCAACTGGACGTAAGAACGTTGCGAGTGCAATAAATACACCTGTTCTAATTCCTGCATCTACTTTATCAATACCAAAATGTGTCACTAAATAGTTAGGTAAAAATAAACCAAATGCTACGAATGCACCAAATGTGATGAAATACCAGAAGCTTAAATAATACAATTTGTAGTTGGCCATCAATTTGCGTGATTGCTCAACAAGTGGGACTTTCACTTTTGGTTCTTTTCCATCACCTAAGAAGAACATAATCATCGCAAATACAGCCATTACGATAAGATACAATTTAATAGTAGATTGCCAACCAATCGCACCTGCGATAGGTGGTGCTAAGAACGCAGATACTGCTGTACCTAAGTTCCCCATTCCATAAATCCCGTTTGCTAAACCGACTTTGTCTTTAGAAAAATATTTTGGAATGGATGTTACACCTACAGAGAAAATTGCGCCACCCACACCTAAGAAGAAGCCTGCAAACATTAATGCGCCAGGAGACGTCGCTTGGCTAAGTAAGAAAACAGGTATCAGTAATACAATAAAGCTCGTAAAAAATACCCATTTTGCACCAACAATGTTTGTTAAATATCCAAATGGTACACGAAGGACTGAACCTAAAATGACAGGAATCGCTAAGATGATAGATAACTGTCCACTTGAGATTTTAATATCTTGAGAAATAAATGGCATCAGTGGTGCGATAATGCTCCACGCCATGAACCCAGCTACAAGACTCAGTGTTTGTAAACCGAGCTGAAGACCGCCTTTTGACTTATTCATTCTCTTTCACCCTTTTTCTTTAAATTTCACAGTGTACCAAAACGTATAGACCTTTTTCCATTGTCTCTCATTTTAATACGTGTTAACTAATTCATACATAGTGTAACTTGCTTGTGAAATTAATAACATAAGGACTTCCCCTATACACATATGGGTGCTTCCCCTAAAAAAGTTAGCATTTTCACATATGATTTAACGTCGAATTGATAAAAATCAGAAAGTAAAAAAACGCTAGAAATCTTAACTAAGACTTCCAACGTTTAATTTAAAAATCTAATAATTTTTTCTTTAACGCATATTCCACGAGTTCTGGCTTAGACTTTAAGTTTAATTTATCCATAATGCGTGTTTTATGTGCTTCAACAGTCTTTACGGAAACAAACAGTTTTTCAGCAATATCTTTATTCCCATATCCTTTTGCAATGAGCGGTAATATTTCAAGTTCTCGCTTTGATAAGACTTTAAATGGATCATTTGAATAAGAGGTATCATCCGAAGAATGGACAAATTCTTTAACAAGAGATGTTGTCATCTTTGGATCGATAAATGTTTCTCCCTTATAAACAGTACGTATCGCAAGTAATAGTTGCTCGTCTGGTGCATTTTTTAAAATATAGCCACTTGCACCACTACGTAAAACATGAAATAAATATTCCTCATCATCATACATCGTTAAAATCAATATCTTCGTTTTAGGAAAACTATCTAAGATTTTACTCGTCGCAATTAAACCCGATTCACCAGGTGGCATACTTAAATCCATAATTAAAACATCAGGTTCGTATTTCATGACCATTTGATAAGCTTCTACACCATCTGCAGCTGTTCCTACAACTTCCATATCTTCTTGGAAGTTTAAAATCATAGAAAAGCCTGTTCGTACCACTGCGTGATCATCTGCGATTACGATTTTCAAACTCAACGCCCCCAATTTGCTCAATTGGCACCTCTAAAGTGACGAGAGTACCTTTCCCTTTTTCTGTTTTAATATCTAATTTACCATTAACAAGTTCAGCGCGCTCATTCATTCCATATAAACCTAGGCCAGAGCCTTTCGGATGGTCTTTCGGATCAAAACCAGTCCCTTGATCTGAAACTTCTGCAAACAAACGATTTTTATCAATTCGAACATTCACATCTACGACATCTACATTTGCATATTTCATTGCATTAAATACAGCTTCTTGGACGACACGGTATACAACCGTTTCAATCTCACTATCAAAGCGTTGCGGCGGCATATCGAAGTGGTAATTCACCATCAAGCCGTAATTGTTTTCAAGTTGCTTAAAGTATGTTTTAAATGCTGCATCTAAACCAAGGTCATCTAATGATGACGGTCTTAATTCTGAGGATAAATTACGTATATCATCAATAAGCTTAGACATTAAACCTTCTATATTATGAGATTGTTTAATCATACTTTCCATATTTTGTTGATATTTAAGCAGACGCATCTCTACATTCACATTGATTAGCTCTTGAACAACACCATCATGAAGTTCTCTCGATATGCGTTTACGTTCATTTTCTTGTGCAGCAATGGTTTTTTGAATCATGTGCCGTTGATGTAATTTTTCATGGCGTTCGAGTTGTTGTGTTACATTTTGAAGTGTAAAAACTTTAATATCTTGCTCTGAATCTATAGTTTGATACATTGCAGTAAAAGGTTCCACTTTATTTTCACGTGTTTTCATGAACACTTGAAAGGTTGAATTCCCCATTTCTTGTGTTTCAAGAAAGCAATTGTAGCACGTTTTTAACGCATGTTCTGTCGTATACCCTTCACAACGTCCGCATATCGTATTAGATGTTATCGTCTGTATATGATTATCATCTGAAAGCACACGCTTAGCAGCGTTGTTCATAAAAATAACATCCCCATCACGGTCAATAAAGAGAATCATTTCAGTTGTATTTTCAAAATGTGATAACAATAACTCATTTAAAACATGCGGTTTCGTTTTAGATTTCATTATAATATCACCCTGTCTTCACTTGTTAATGAACCAATTCCTTTAATATTAATGACGTCGCGTGTCTTGTTAGGTAAGGGTTTTCCGTTTCTCTGACCAAATAACAAGACCCCTTTGACACGATGATTGTGCCAAAGCGGTATTGCTACGAGTGCAGTCAATTGCTCACTCAAGAGTATCGGAAAATTAAATAATGATTGTTGTATTTCTTCTTGGTTTGTATCAGCAATAGTCATTGACTTTCCTGTTTTCATGACAGTACCAGCAATGCCACGTCCATTACGGAGAACGATGCGTTGATATCTATTATTCAGATTACCTGACACGTAACGCCATTTGATTTTCATGCCCGCGTGATCTTCTGTAGGTAATGCAAGTCCTGCAAAATCAAAGCCAAAGCGAAGTCGCAACACTTCAAGCTCCGATTGATAATCATGCTTGGAAAAATCAATTGGGTCCACGGTCATCACCCCATCTTTATTTATACTTTATGTTTACGGTAAATAATATAACTACGGCTCGCATATGATAATGGGACACTCCATACATGAACAAGTCTTGTAAACGGCCACAAAGCCATAATTGAAAAACCTAACAATACATGTAATTTAAACGCAAATGGCACAGCTGTCATTAAGTTTGCATCAGGGCTAAACATAAACAACCCTCTGAACCATATAGAAATTGTTTGACGATAATCAAAATCTGGCGTTGTAGCATTTACAACGAGTGTTGCATAAAGACCAGCAAACACAATGACTAATAATAAAAAGTTGACAAGTATATCTGATGCAGAGCTCAATCGACGTACATTTGCTTTTGTTACACGTCTTGCTGTTAATAAAAACATACCGATTAATGTTATTATACCAAATATACTACCAATATACACAGCTCCAATATGGTACAGGTGGTTATTTACACCTATCGCTTCTAACCAGTGCGCCGGAATTAATAGTCCAACGACATGTCCAAAGAACACAGGAATAATACCTAAATGAAATAATAAACTTCCCCATTTAAGTTGCTTTTTTTCAATAAATTCACTTGATTTTGCAGTCCATGAAAATTGATCAAATTTATAACGTGCAATATGACCAATTATGAAGATTGCAAGACAGAGATATGGGAAGATTACCCACAAAAATTGATTAAACATGTTGTGTCACCTCATTGTCTTGTACGATGCAACGTTTTAACGTTTCTCGTAAACCTCGTATTAAATGACTATATGGATTACCCTTTTCCTCTAAATATTTCATCATTGGATACGTGCCATCTTCAATAATCATAATAAGCAATTGCATATTTTCTTGTGCGCGATCATCGCCATCAATCGGTGCTGCATATAAAAATTCAAGCATTAATGGTAAATAATCAGAGAGCTCTGATGCTGGCATTTCTAGGCCAAACATTTCATATAAAACTTTAAGCTTTGCTAGCATTTGTCCGCGCTCTTTTTGCGTATCAAATTTATTGAAGGTCATATATAACGTTGTTTTCTTATTAAAGTCAAACGTATCCGTGTACAAAGATTTAATTTCAGACAAACTTAATTCATACATACGTTCACGATACGCTTTCACGTGAGGATACGCAGGGTGATCCTCACTGAAAATCGCATCAAATGTTTTAGGATGAAAGGTCAATTTTTCCGGAAAACTTAATTGTTGGCTCAGATAAGCAAATGTCTCTTTGTAATACTTGAGCATTTCAAGATTAATCACGGAAGATCCCTCCATAGAAGTTGTCGTTGTATATTTCTTGACCCGTTTTACCACCTGCACCTACAGGTACGCCACAACCGTCACAGTTTGCACCGAAGTGTTCACCACCATAGCCTTGGCTACCTTGTGCAGCATACGTGTCCATATATTGTTCTTTATGCGATGTTGGAATCACGAAGCGATCTTCATGTTTTGCAATGGCTAACAAACGATACATATCTTTTGCTTGACGTTCTGTTAATCCGACACGTTCTAATCGTGACATATCAAAGTCACGACCTGTATTTTGTGCACGCATGTAGCTACGCATCATAGCCATACGTTGCAACGAACCTTTCACTGCAGTCGTATCGCCAGCAGTAAATAATTCTGCAAGATATTGAACAGGTAGACGCATTTCTTCAATTGCAGGAAAAATCGCATCTGGGTTATTGCCCGCATTTTTACCTTCGAAGTAATTCATAATTGGACTCAGCGGTGGACAATACCAAACCATCGGCATTGTACGGTACTCTGGATGTAATGGGAATGCCAATTTATATTCGATTGCAAGTTTATAAATCGGTGAGTTTTGTGCTGCTTCAATCCACTCTTGTGAAATACCATCTTTTTCAGCTTGCTCGATTACTGCTTCATCAAATGGATTTAAGAATAAGTCGAGTTGTTTTTCATATAAGTCTTGTTCGTTTTCAGCTGTCGCCGCTTCTTGAACACGGTCTGCATCATAAAGTAAGACGCCTAAATAACGCATACGACCTGTACATGTTTCCGAACATACTGTTGGAATTCCAGCTTCAACACGAGGGAAACAGAATGTACATTTTTCAGCTTTATTCGTTTTCCAGTTGAAGTATACTTTTTTGTACGGACAACCTGTCATGCAGTAACGCCAGCCGCGACAAGCTTCTTGGTCTACAAGAACAATGCCGTCTTCGTCACGTTTATACATCGCGCCAGATGGACAAGAGGCCACACAGCTCGGATTTAAGCAATGTTCGCATAAACGTGGTAAATACATCATAAATGTTTGGTCAAAGTTGAATTTAATCTCTTCTTCGATTTTTTGAATATTCGGATCCTGTGGTCCCGTAACGTGACCACCCGCTAAGTCATCTTCCCAGTTAGGGCCCCATTCAATATCCATACGTTGACCTGTCATTGCTGAATGTGCTTTTGCGACTGGTGAATGTTCAGAGGCTTTTGCTGTTGTTAAATGTTCATAGTTGTATGTCCATGGTTCATAATAATCTTTAATGACTGGCATATCAGGGTTGTAGAAAATTTTACCGAGTGCGATTTTATTAATACGCGTTCCAGATTTTAATTCCAACTTTCCTTTTTTATTTAATCTCCAGCCACCTTTATAGTGCTCTTGGTCTTCCCAACGTTTTGGATAACCGATACCTGGTTTCGTCTCTACGTTGTTAAACCACATATATTCTGCACCAGGTCGATTGGTCCATGTGCTTTTACATGTCACACTACACGTATGACAACCGATACATTTGTCTAGGTTTAACACCATTGCAACTTGTGCTTTAATCTTCAAGCCAATCCACCTCTTTCATCTTTCTCACCGCAACGTATACATCACGTTGGTTCCCTATTGGTCCATAATAGTTAAATGAATAACTGATTTGCGCATAACCACCCATTAATTGTGTAGGTTTTAAGTGAATGCGTGTTGGCGCATTGTGTGAGCCCCCACGTGTACCAGAAATTTCAGATCCTGGTGTTTCAATGTGTTTATCTTGCGCATGATACATAAACATTGTGCCTCGTGGCATACGATGTGAAACAACCGCTCTTGCTGTGACGACACCGTTACGGTTATACACTTCTAACCAATCATTATCCTCAATATCATGTTGCGCTGCATCCTCATTTGAAATCCAAACTGTTGGACCACCACGGAATAACGTCAACATGTGTTGGTTATCTTGGTATGTTGAGTGGATATTCCATTTACCATGTGGCGTTAAATAGCGCAGTACGAGTGAATCTTGTCCGCCTTTCACTTGTTTATCTTTTGAACCAAATACCATTGGTGGCAATGTTGGTTTATAAACTGGTAATTGCTCACCGAATTGTTGGAACACTTCATGGTCAATATAATAACTTTGACGTCCAGTTAACGTTCTAAATGGAACTAAGCGCTCAATATTTGTTGTAAATGGCGAATATCTACGCCCTTGTTTATTAGATCCAGGGAATACCGCTGTTGGTATCACTTCTCTTGGTTGCGACGTAATATTTAAGAATGTGATTTTTTCAGATGCACGTTCACCTGAAATATCTTTTAACTGCATCCCTGTTTGTGCTTCAAGATCTTCATATGATTTTTGAGATACACGCCCATTTGAAGCGGATGATACATTAAGAATGACATCTGCAACTTTACGTGCCGTATCAATTCTTGGTTTATTGTTTTTAACTGTATCATCTTCCCATGTGCCGACCATACTTCGTAATTCATCGTATTCTTCTTTAACTGAGAAGCTTACGCCGTGCGCACCCACTTTACCATTTTCTAATAAAGGTCCTACTGAAATGTACTTATCATGCACGTCTGTGTACGTACGGTCTACAACCGCAAATCCTGGCATTGTTTTACCTGGAATAGGTTCAATTTCACCTTTTGTCCAGTCGTGAACTTTACCATATGCAAGTGAAATTTCTTGTTTAGAGTCGTGCGCAAGTGGTGCTGTAACAACATCCTTATACGTACCAGTTAAGTGTACGCGTGCCATATCTGAGAATGTTTTACTAATCGTTTTGAAGATATCCCAATCTGAACGAGATTCCCATAATGGATCGATTGCTGGATTGAACGGATGGATAAATGGATGCATATCTGTTGACGATAGGTCATGTTTTTCATACCATGTCGCTGCCGGCAACACGATGTCAGAGTATAGTGGTGTTGCAGTCATACGGAAATCTAATGACACAAGTAAGTCTAATTTACCGACCGTATCTTCTCGCCAAGTAATCTCTTCAGGTTTCTCAGTTTCATTTGGTTCTGCCATTAAGGCAGATTTCGCACCTAGCAAATGTTTCATGAAATATTCTTGTCCTTTAGCAGAACTTGAAATTAAGTTTGAACGCCATACGAACAATGACTTTGGATGGTTTTTACGTAAATCTGGATCTTCAATCGCAAATTTTGTTTTACGTGATTTCACATCTTCTAACGCACGTTTTAATACTGCTTCATTCGTAAAATCACCTGCATCTTTAGCTTCTTCTCCCCACAATAAACTGTTGCGATCAAATTGCGGGTATGATGGTAACCAACCATTACGTGCAGCTAATACGTTATAATCTGCAGGGTGTTGCAACTTCACATTGTCAGCAAGCGGTGATGCCAAACGGTCTACGCCAGATTCTTCATATTTCCATTGATCCGTTGCAAAGTAGAACCAACTTGTCCCATTTTGTAAACGTGGTGGACCTTGCCAGTCTTTCGCAAAGGCAATCGTACTCCATCCTTCAATCGGACGACATTTTTCTTGGCCTACATAGTGTGCCCATCCGCCTCCGTTAACGCCTTGACATCCACAAAGTACAACGAGGTTCAATATTGAACGGTAAATCATATCAGAGTTAAACCAGTGGTTAATACCTGCACCCATGATAATCATTGAGCGACCGCCTGTATCAATCGCATTTTGTGCAAATTCACGTGCGACTTGAGTCACTAAATTTGCTTTAACGCTTGTCACTTTTTCTTGCCAAGCAGGTGTATAGAATGATTCTGCGTCATTAAAGTCTTTCGATTCTAATGGGTGATTAAATCGTTTAACGCCATATTGACTTGTCATCAAGTCATAAATCGTTGCTGCAAGCACTTCTTCACCGTTTGCTAAAGTGACTTTACGCACTGCTATTGGACGTTCAAACACACCATTACCCGCATTGTCAAAGTAAGGGAATTGAATCGTTACAATTTCATGTTCGCCACTTACGACAGACATACTCGGATCAATTTTTTCGCCTTGTTCATTTTCTAGTTTTAAGTTCCATTGCTTACCATCTTCCCAACGTTGACCCATAGTACCGTTAGGCACCTGAATCGTATCTGTTAAAGCATCAATAACTACCGGTTTCCACTCACTGTTAGGGGTTGTGCTTCCTAAATCACTTGAGCGTAAAAAGCGACCCGCTTTGTACCCTTTGTCATCTTGATCTAATCGAATGATAAATGGCATATCAGAATATTGTTTCGCATAATTAATAAACATTTCTGAAGGGTTATCTTCATAAAACTCTTGAAGAATGACGTGCGTCATCGCTTGTGCAATGGCTGCATCCGTACCCGGATTAGGTGCCATCCAATTATCCGCAAACTTAACGTTTTCAGCATAGTCAGGTGCTACCGAAATCACTTTTGCACCTTTGTAGCGTACTTCAGTCATAAAATGCGCATCTGGCGTACGTGTTAACGGTACGTTAGAGCCCCACATCATAATGTATGACGAGTTATACCAGTCACTTGATTCTGGAACGTCTGTTTGTTCACCCCAAATTTGTGGAGATGCTGGTGGTAAATCTGCGTACCAATCATAGAAACTTAACATTTCTCCACCAAGTAATGAAATGAAGCGAGCACCCGCTGCATAACTAATCATTGACATAGCAGGAATTGGTGTAAAGCCAGCGATACGGTCTGGACCATCTTTTTTAATTGTGTAAATTAATTGTGCTGCAATCAGCTGCGACACGTCTTTCCAATTTGCGCGAATATGTCCACCTTTTCCACGTGCAGATTTGTAAATTGTCGCTTTTTCCTCGTCCTCTACAATGGAAGCCCATGCCTTGATTGGATCTTGGTGTTCTTCTAATGCACTTGTCCATAAATCCCATAATTTTCCACGGACATATGGGTATTTAATACGTAATGGACTGTATTCATACCATGAAAATGATGCACCTCGTGGGCAACCACGCGGCTCAAATTCAGGCATATCAGGTCCGCAACTTGGATAGTCTATTTGTTGATTCTCCCATGTAATGACACCATTTTTAACAAATACTTTCCACGAACATGAGCCCGTACAGTTCACACCATGTGTTGTACGCACCACTTTATCGTGGCTCCAACGTTCTCTATACATCTTTTCCCATTCACGGCTTTTATGTTCTAAAACCGACCAGTTCCCATTGAACTTTTCAGTAGGTTTAAAGAAATTCAATCCAAATTTAACCATGTTCATCCTCCTTAAATACATAGGCTTTCCAACTTAATTTAATTGTATAATTCAACCTTTACACACAACATTAGGGAAATACCTAATTCGATAGTAAAATCCCCTAATGTTAAAAAATTCACATAGTTGATGAACAATAACTTTTGTTTTTACAAATCAATGCCAATTTAAACCTCATAAAATGTGATGAATTAAAAATCAACACAAAAAACGCTCAAAATCCAATGTGGAATTTTGAGCGCTTAATCTTTACACTTCAAAAGATGCAATTATTTAATTTATCTTTCAATCTTCTCAAGCAGTGTAGCGTCTTATTAAAACCATACCACCCATAACAAGCAAACCACCAAGCCATATTGGCGTTTGTTGAGAATGTCCTGTATCAGGTAACTGTTGTGACTGGTTTGTCGATAATAAATCTTGACCAGTGCGTAATAATACGCGTTTGCCTTTCGCATTGACATAACCATTCTGACTATTCATTTGAATTGAAGGTGCATAGCCTATGGCTTTAGTACCGTTGTTCATATGATGCGTTTGATTTGAAACTATCACGTTGTTATTGATTTTTCGAATTTTTGATTGTTGATTCGTATCATTTGGTAACGGTGCTTGATTCGGTGCTTTCGGTTGTTTAGGGAAAGGTATCACTTTATCTTCTTGAGTTTCTAAAGCTTCAGGATCGCCGTTAATAATGCGTGTTGGCGCCGTTGTATCATATTGTGATAAATCGGCTTGTTTTAAGTAATCCGCAAACACTTTATCTAAAGATAATCCTTCTTCTCTAGGTCCATTTAACATTGTATAGCCATCTCCACCAGATGCTGTAAAATCATTCGTCGCAATGCGATATGTGCGATTTAAATCTAACGCCTCAAACTTACCTGTTTGCTTATTTAAAACATGAATCGCTTTGATACGTTTGCCGGCTGGTTGTGCCATATCATAATATACACGTATAGATTTAGAAATTTGTAACAAGCCGCCATTCGCAGACAATTGCGTCGTACCGTTTACATTTTCTGTAGGTGCACTTAAACTATGTTCAAATGCAGCGCGTACATCTGATCCTTTCACTTTAATTTGAGAAATGGTGTTACCAAATGGCAGTACTGTAATAATATGGTTGAGTGTGACTTCACCTTTGTTAATAGAAGCACGTATGCCTCCACTGTTCGTTACCGCAAAATCAGCTGGTTGACTAAAGTGATCCTTGCTATATGCTTCCATTGCATCCGCAATCGCGTTCCCTAAATTTGTCTCATGACGTCTAACCTTGTCACGTTCGCCTTCAAAAACAATTGTATTATTCGGTATAACGACTGCTGACGTTTCTTTTAAGAATGCATCATTCGCTCTATCAACTTGCGCTTTCACTGTTGGATCTGGTTGTACTTGTGCAACATCTTTCACACTGATTAAAGATGCTTTCAAATCACTTACTGTATTATTGGCAAAATTAAAATCAATTTTACCAATATTCGCAAGCGCTGTTCCTGTTTGCGCAAGTAAATCACGCCCATACATTTGGCCATGCTGCATCACCGTATGTGAATGGCCATCAATGACAATGGTAGGCACTGTATACTGTGTGCGTCGATTAATTTGTTGCGTAAGGTAATCCGAGCGCCACGTCTCTTGAGTCGTTGAATCGACACCCAGATGAGATAAAATGACAAATGTATCGACTTTACCATTTAAGGCATCCATTTCACGTAAAACGCTCTTAAGTGGGTCATCAAATGTGACACCTTTGATACCTGTCGGACTTGTTTTCGTTTTGGTTTCAGGTGTTGTAACACCGATAATGCCGTAACGGACGCCATTTTTTTCAATTATGGTAGATGGTTTAAATGCTAGTTTCCCATCTTTATAGACGTTCGAACTTAAAATCGGAAAGTTTAACATACTTTCTAACTTTTTCAATTGATCGTAGCCAAAATCAAATTCATGGTTACCAGCTACCATCGCATCATATCCAACGGCATTCATCGCTTTCGCCATTTCTTCACCTTTAGATTGATTTGATAATGGTAAACCTTGAAATGCATCCCCCGCATCTAACATTAAATCCGGTTGATATTGATCCTTAATGGTTTTGGTTTTTGCCATCCCGATGACACGACCCTCTTCTTCAACGAGACGTCCATGAATATCATTCGTATGTAATATGGTGTGTGTCTGAGATGGTTTTGCCTGTGCCTGTTTCGGTTGTGCTGTCGCCTGAGATTGAATCCCGGTTAGTGTGCGTTTTGCTGATTGAGATTCCTTTTGATTGACAGTCTCATGAGATGCTGTATCAGCTGTTACTGTTGACACTTGTGGTTGCACGTGATGATCTGTAGATTGTGGTTGAGACGCATCAGATGTCGTTGCCGTAGATGTCTGTTTATTTGTATGATTCATCGATGGTGACTGTGTGACTGAAGATGTTGTCGACACAGGTTCAGATGATGTTTGCTGTACGTTGGTTGTTTTTTCTGACGGTGGTGATGCCGTTTCAGCATATGTCGATGTTCCAGGCACGAAGCACAGAATGCTAAGTATCATAACCATCATAAAAACAGTATAAAACCCTAATCGCTTCATATGTAACCTCCTTTAAAATGTCGTACACTACCATCCTAGCACAATATCACTTTAAAGTATGAAATAATCATGAATTTTATATGAATTTATTTTAAAGATACGTACAAATGATTATTAAAGTTACAAAACACCTTCAAAGTATATCCTCACTTGAACTTTGAAGGTGTTAGAAAATATATTTCATGGTTCTAAAATGGGAACTAGGGATTCAGTTAACGCTCACATATTACCTAAAGATGAACTGAATAATGCATGATTAATATGAACCCAATGTACTATCCGTTTAAGCTTCATTTAACACGTGTGTAAATGGCGTTTTTTCAATTAATGCAGTTAATATTTCAACTTGAGTTGGATGTAGTGTTGACGTTACTCTGTCGTCGATAATAGCCCAACCGCCATTTTCATATATATCCATGGCGTGCGCCATACAAAGGTCGCGTCTTCCTTTGATACATACGTAATTTATCTCAGACAATGCGGGCACTTCCTCTAAAATATTTCTTACAACATGTCCCATAATCGTAATCCCAGGTCCTGGGCGTTCAGGCAAGGCAGCAATTTTAGCTGTGATTGACGACACGTGTCCAGAAATAACTTGTTGATTCACACATGTTGCATTGAAAATAACGGCTACCGGTAAATCCTCTTCAACCTCATCCTGAACTTCTTGCATTAACTTCGGCAAACGTTTGACCCCCATATAAATGGCTAATGTACCACCATTTTTAAGTGTCGTAATATCAATTGGATTTTCTTCATCATCTTTAAAGTGGCCGGTTGTAAATGTAATATTGCGCGCAACACCTCTCTCAGTCAATCCTCGATGAAGTTGACTCATAGCAGCACTAGCAGCAGTAATTCCTGGCACGACTTCATAAGTAATATGATGTGCTTTTAAAATATCAACCTCATCCGCAAGACGGCCAAAGATGGCTGGGTCGCCTCCTTTTAAACGTACAACAGTCCGATGTGTTTTCGTTTTTTCAATCATCAATGCATTGATTTCATCTTGCCTCATATACGTCGTGTAAGGCGTTTTGCCGACATGAATCCATTCCGTCTCAGGCGAGGAGAGTTGCAAAATAAAGGGATTCACAAGCTGGTCATAAAGAATCACATCGGCACGTTGGATACAACGCTCTGCCTTTTTGGATAATAATAAAGGATTACCTGGTCCTGCACCCACAAGGTATACTTGTGGTGCATCAGTTATAGACATAGGTAAATGTCCCCATCAATAACTTCAACAGGATACGTCGCCACACAACCTTCATCAGGTTCTTGAACTTCACCCGACGTTAAGTCGATTTTTTGATCATGCAATGGACAGAATACATAATGCCCACTCACCGTGCCTTCAGAAAGCGGTCCTTGTTTATGCGGACATACGTTGTTTATCGCGTGAATATCGCCTTCTTCTGTCAAAAACAAACCAATTTGTAAATCCCCTACAATAACTTTTTTACCAATTAATGGTTCTAATTCAGAAATATGTGCTACTTTTACTTTTTCATGAGTGATTGCCATGATTACACCTTCTCCACTTCAAAGATTGAACGTTTACGCGCGTCCTCTACGACTTCTTGCCATGGTTCATTGTCATAAGCACGTTTCGCATCCATAATACGATTAAATAACTCATCTTGTTTTTCCGGGTCTAACACAACAGACTTCACCTGTTCAAAACCTAAACGTTTTAACCATGGTGCTGTACGTTCAGCGTAAATGCCTGTTTCACGATAATACTGCATATACGCACCACATAATTTAACAACGTCATCTTCTGTTTCAACGGTCGTTAAATGTTCAGCAACAACGACATCTGTACCACCGTTTCCACCTACATAAATTTGGAAACCATTTTCAACACCAATGACACCAAAATCTTTGACGCCAGATTCTACACAACTACGTGGACAACCTGATACCCCCATTTTAAATTTATGTGGTGTATCAATATACTCAAACGTCTTTTCTAAACGTATGCCAAGCTTTGTTGTATATTGTGTGCCAAAGCGACAGAATTCTTTACCTACACAGCTTTTAACTGAACGTGTTTTCTTACCATATGCAGAGGCAGAACGCATATCTAAATCTTCCCAAACTTTAGGCAGTTCCTCTTTTTTCACACCATACAAACCAATACGTTGAGAACCTGTTACTTTTACTAATGGCACATCGTATTTTTTCGCCACTTCACCAAGTCGAATCAATTGATCTGCATCTGTCACACCACCACGCATTTGAGGGATAACAGAGAATGTTCCATCATTTTGAATATTGGCATGATAACGTTCATTGGCAAAGCGTGATGCTTTTTCATCTTCATGTTCATGTGGATATACCATGTTTAAATAGTAGTTGATGGCTGGACGACATTTTGGACAGCCACCTTTATCCTTGAAGTCTAATACATGACGCACTTCTTTTGATGTTTTAAGCCCTTTTGCACGGATTTGTGTCACAATTTGGTCTCGCGATAAATCTGTACATGCACAAATACCCGTAGGCGCTGATGCGACAAAATCATCACCCAGTGTATGCTCTAAAAGTTCAGCAATTTGACCTTTACATTTACCACATGAGTTCCCAGCTTTAGTCGCTTTTGTCACTTCTGCAACTGATTTTAGACCTTGATCATGAATCGCTTGGACGATAGTCCCTTTTGACACCCCGTTACATCCACAAATCGTTTCGTCATTATCCATGTCTGCCACACTGATGGCATCTACTTCACCGGCTTTATGCAGAATTGACACAAGTGTATATTCATCAATCGTATCGCCTTTTTTCATCATGTTGTAGAAGCGGTTACCTTCTTCTGTATCACCGTATAACACTGCGCCAACAATGGTTTTATCTTTGACAAATACTTTCTTATAAATGTTATCGACACCATTAAATGTTTCAATGCCACGTACACCGTCTGATTCTGTGATCCATCCTGCACTAAATAAGTCACAGCCTGATACTTTTAATGAAGTGAAAGTTGTCGAACCTTTATAACCTTCTGTAGGTTGACCCGTAATATGGTCTGCTAATACTTTACCTTGGTCATAAAGTGGTGCCACTAAACCATAAACTTTTGAACGGTGCTCAGCACATTCACCAACTGCATAAATATTCGGATCACTTGTTTTCATAAAGTCATCGACGACAATACCTCGACCGATTTCTAAGCCAGCAGCACGTGCCTCTTTCGTCACTGGACGAATCCCTACGGCCATGACCACCATATCCGCTTCTAATATACGGCCATCAGAAAGGCGAATACCTTCCACATGTTGCTCACCTAAAATTTCTTGAGTATTCGCTTGAAGTTCAAAATGAATGCCTTGTTTTTCAAGATCTGCTTTTAAAAGTTCTCCTGCTTTACGATCGAGTTGTACTTCCATTAACCACTCTGCTAAATGCACAACTGTTACATTCATACCTTGATCTACAAGACCACGTGCACACTCAAGTCCAAGTAAGCCCCCACCTATAACAATCGCATTTTTCTTCGTTTTGGCAGTTTCTAACATTTTTTCAGTATCATCAATCGTTCTAAAACCTACTACACCTTCTAGTCGAGAGCCATCGATGGGTAAAATAAATGAGTCAGAGCCTGTGGCAATAATCATTTGATCATAAGAGACGATTTGACCTTTTTCAGTCTCCACTTCTTTCGCTTTGCGGTTAATCTTAACCACTTTATCACCCGTAATCAGATGAATGCCGTGTTCTTCATACCATTCGTAAGGATTCATAATCGTTTCTTCAACTGTCATTTTATTTTGAAGAATGTTAGATAACATTATACGATTATAATTTGGATACGGTTCCTTACCTATAATCGTTATTTCAAAACGTTCTGGATCACGTTCTAAAATTTCCTCAATTGTGCGTACACCTGCCATACCATTACCAATCATCAAAAGTTTCGTCTTACTCATGCATATCCTCCTCATCTGCAGCTAAAAATGTTTTGATTTTCGCTGCATATCGTTTCGTTCGTTCTATATTTTGCCCGTTTGAACTCACACCAATGATTAAATCTTGATGTTCAATCGTTAACATATTAAAAAAATCGGATTGTGTCTGATCACCTGTATGGTTTATCCATTGTGAAGGTAAAGCATCCATAGCAACTTGGTTATTCGTTTGGGGATCGTTCGTCGCAATGATAATCAAATCCGCATGTTTGAGGTGCGCTTTATGATAAGGTTCTCGAATCAACCTGAGTCGTTCTGAAGGCTGTAACATTTCAAAAGCATCATGAAACTTAGGACTCACAACATCAATTGAACAAGGTTCTGTAACCAACTTTGAAAACTTCCTCCAAGCAATTTTACCGCCACCCACTATGACGACATGTTTACTTGCAAGATTCAATTGAATGGGATACATGCGGCACCTCCTCGCATTCTGCCATTCTCTCTCGAACTACAGCTTCCAATACAGGATGGAAATTAATCGCCGATGTATAGACAATGGTGTTTGGTAAATTAAGTTCTTGTATGCGTCGTTTTGACTTATTTACAAGATACCCATCATAAAAAAAGAATGGAATAATGATTAACTTATGATGTTTTTGCGCTATTTGAGGTAACGTTGTTGTAAAAGTATAGTCGCCATACACCATACTTGGATAACAAGGTCGAGTTGGTGTGGATAATTTGTCACAAATTTCAGTCAATGCGATGTCTGGCTCATTAAACCTTGCATTACCGTGCGCAAAAAGTACAATACCTGTAGAAGCATCCATCTCATGTTGATACGAATCTATTTGTGATTCGACCCATTGTTTCATCATTGGATGGGTTCCTAAAGGTTTTCCTAGTACCAATTGAAGATTTGATTCTCTTTTGTTAAACGTTTCGCATATCGCTTGAATATCTTCATAGTAATGCGACGCTGAAAATAACAATAATGGTATTAGGTGTATACGCTGATACCCTGCATCAATGTTATTTTGAATCACTTCATCGAGCTGTATCGTTTCACTCTCCAAAAATGCAACATCATAATCCACGACGTTGTCATTAAAGGTGCGATGAATAAAGTTCAACAACGTTTCATTTAATTTTCCTTTGCGCATCCCATGCACGACTAAAATTGTTTTATGCACGACGACACCCCCTACACATTTATTGTAAATGAAATGCTGGCGTTAATGTGATTATTTTCACAACTTATGACAAAAATAGGGAATTCCCTTTCATAAAAAGTAAGGGTTTTCCCTAGCTCCATTTAATCTCCTTCATACCATGGCGGTGGGGCTAGTAATGCCTTGTTATAGCGCTCTGGAATTAATACTTTTACCATCATCGCACCACGGTCTCCACTCGCTTCTTCCATTTCAAAAAAAGTTTCATATCCTCTTCGCGCATATACGTCTTTTAACCATGCCATTTTTCGTGCAGATGTACCAAGTACAACCGCGGGTGCTTTTAATGTATCTCTTAAAATCGTCTCTTCTATATAAGTCATTAATTGTGCACCGTACCCTTCTCCAGCAAAATCTGGATCTGTCGCAAACCACCATATAAATGGAAATTGGGACACTTTATATTTCGGTTCCCACGGAAAGCGAATGGAGAGCGTAGAAATAATGCGACCTTGTTTTTCTAAAACATAAGCCGAATTATATTTTATATTTTTCTCAATCATCTCTAAATCTGCATTCACAGAAGGCCAGTCTATGCCAGTTTCTCTTAACGGTGTGAATGCACGATACATTAAATCTTGTAATACTGCAGCATCTTGTAATGTCGCCATTCTGATCGTCAATTGATTCACTATGAACCCCTCCATTTGGTTTACGATTAGTTTAAGCGTAACAGATTTATAGAGACGACTAAACAAAAAAGTCCAAGTTTTTCACTCGGACTTTTTAAACAATTATGTGTGATTACGACTACCATTAAAGTAAGCATAAAGCAAACCTACGAATAGCCCCCCACCAATATAGTTTCCAATAAATGCAAAAACGATATTTTTAAGTACATCTAGCCATGATAATGCCTCTAAATTATAAAATATCATCCCTACGAATAAACCAGCATTATAAACAACATGTTCATAACCCATGAAAACGAAAATAATCACTCCTATGGCAATAAAGAACGTTTTAGACAATCCTTCTTTAAACATCATCGATACATAGATCCCGATATTGATAAAGAAATTAGCAAAGATGCCTTTAACTAAAATGGCTTGCCATGTAGAGGCTACTGTTTTCGCATCTACAGTAGCTGTGAGTGCTTGAATCATTTCTGGCGTCATGACTTTTGTAAAAATCATGAGTCCAAAGAGTACAAATGCCCCTAGAATATTTCCAATAAAACAAATTGTAAATAACCACATGGTCTTAGTGAGTGATATGGCATTGTAATACACGCCTACCGTTAAATACATAAAGTTACTTGTTAAAAGTTCGGAATGCGTGAGCACTATAAACACTAAGGCCACACTAAATGCCATGGCTCCCATCAAATTAATGACTGCCGGCGGTGCGCCGACGAGTTGTGTTTTCATAGCAAGCATGAATACCGTTACAATCGTAAGTAGAAATCCAGACATCATTGATTTTAAAACATATCTTGGAAACGCACGTTCAAGTAACACTTCCTTCATTGCAACTGAACCTACAATATTTTCAATGATTTCTCTTGAAGCATATGTATCTTTGAGGTGTTTCGTTGGTTTTTCAATTCCCATGGCATGGCCTCCTAAACAAATATAAAATTCCCTTTTATTTTACTAAATTGTACAAAATGATGGTAGTCTGAATAAAATAAAAAAAGAAGGATTAAGCCTTTAAACATACTTAATCCTTCTATATTTTGCATATTAAAGTGACGCATTCATTAAATGTGATTAATGGTAAAGCTTTAAAATATCGTATTGTCGGTCGTCATAAACGGCCATATGGGAATCACCATCTTCGAAACCCAAAGTTAAATGATTTATAGTTACTTTTCTTTATTTTTAGCACGTGTTAATACTTTTAGCCCATATGCAAACACACCGTAACCGATTGTCGTTTGAGTGAACCATTTTAAGAAATGATCTTTATCACATATGCGTGTCACCATTGCACCAATCGCTGAACTGAAAATATATAATCCTAACACTTTTAAATATCGTTGATTCATATTTGTCACCTCTAAAAAGTTGTATAGAAGTTCTATGTAATATGAT
The DNA here is from genome assembly GCF_011394325.1 of Staphylococcus sp. 11007852. Classification (NCBI taxonomy): domain Bacteria; kingdom Bacillati; phylum Bacillota; class Bacilli; order Caryophanales; family Staphylococcaceae; genus Staphylococcus; species Staphylococcus sp. 11007852. The sequence continues at coordinate 20,027 of NZ_JAANBJ010000038.1, forward strand.
GAATCATTGCTTATTTCACTCTCATTGAACATCGCACACATTTTATATATTCTAATCATCATCCATCATAACTGATATTGTTGAATGGTCACTTTAAGCGTTACCGAAGACAATGATAATCAAACCATCAATGTACGACGCTCACCTTTTGAAGTAACAATTCTAGGATATTACGTAACTCCTATTTGAAACTTATTGCATTAAAAGCGTATCATATATCATAAAAAATAGAATGAAGGAAGTTGCCTAATTTTCGATAGACAACTCCCTTATTGTTTACAATAATCCGAGCCACTGCCAATACGTCATACTTAAAATAATTACTAAGATATAGCCAATAACGGTAATCGGTATGCCTGCTTTAAGAAAATCTTTAACAGTGAACGTTTCCGTACCGTAGGCAAGCATCCCTTGTGGCGAACTCACAGGTAATAAAAAGCCGAAGCTAATCACAAATTGTTGAATTAAAACAAAACCAATTGACATATCACCTAAGTTCAACGTCATCGTTAAAGAAATAAATACTGGAATTAATGCTGATGCTAAACTTGTCGCACTTGCAAATCCTAAGTGAATTAAGATATTAAAGAGCGAAATCAACGCAATCGTAGCGATGATGGGCATGTGTTGTAACCCCATTAAACCAAATGTTTGATCACTTAACCATTGGGCTGCTTTTGTTTGTAACAACACATTTCCTAATGCAATCCCTACGCCAAACACGATAATTGTACCCCAAGGTATTTTACTTTCAGCTTCTTTCCATGTCATCACACCAATCTTAGGCGTCAACATGACAGCTAATGCCAGTAATGTTATGGATGCAGAATCAATCGGGTGCAAGATTTTTTCTGTAGACCATAAAATGAGTAATGCGATAGAAATAATGATTAAACGCCACTCTTTTCCTGTAATTGGACCAAGAGCATTGAGTTGTTGTTGGACAAGTTCTTTTCCACCTTCAATTTCAGTTTGTTCAGGTGGAATGACTTTTAACATCACGAAGTACAGCACGATTGACATAATAATTGACCAAGGTGCCGCATATAAAAACCACTCACCCCATGATACATCATGACCTAATTGACCATTGATAAAGTTTACAGCTACGATGTTTTGAGCCGCTGCCGTTTTAATTCCAATATTCCAAATAGACACGGCTTGCACAGCTGTAATAATTAATAACGCTGCAAGCTTACTTTGTTTTGCAGCTCCAAATGCGGCCACCATTCCTAATAAGATGGGCACTACTGCACCTGCTCTTGCTGTAGCTGAAGGAACGAAAAACGCTAAAATAATTGACACTAAAATCGCACCAATGACAATGCGTTTCGTTTTATTACCTACTAACGATAACACCCATAATGCTAAACGTTTATGAAGTTGTGTAACCTGCATCGCCGTTGCTAAAAATAATGCCGCCGCGACAAGTGCAACTGCACTCGTTGAAAAACCACTGAACGCCAACTTCAATGCATTCGCCGTTCCAAATAAGTCAGAGCCACTTAATACATCTTTACCTATTTTAGGATTACCCAGTGATTCCGTTAAATTTTGTACGGGACTAAATCCTAATAATAAAATCATCAAGACGACAATCATGGTTGCAGAAACAGGATAACTCACCGCTTCCGTAACCCATAAAATTACAGCAAACGCTAAAATAGCTAAAGCACATTTCGCCATCACAGGTAAATTGTCCGATGTTGGCACAATCAAAATAAGCACTAATGCAATAAAACTTATACTAAACCATACCGGTTTAAAGGTTGGTTTTTTCTTAGATTTTCCAGCTGTTGCCATAAAAAACAACCCCTTTTATTAAGATCACTCTAAGTGTATCAATAAAAGAGGTAGATGCGTCATAAATGTTAAAACATTCACAAATTTTTTACATTTATTGTATAATTAAAAAGTTTATGATTTGAAACGATTAAATGTGTGATGCAATTGTGATACTGCAACACATGCATTAATTTCTTGACTCAACCGCACGCAATGTTTGATCACCAGGTTTAATCCATTGTCGTTTAGCCATAAAATGATAGATAAGCCATGTAACGATTATAGGTAATGAGAAATGAAAGACACCGATTAATAGCCATGTATGCAAGGAACTTCCCATTGTATGTATTGTCATAATTTGACCGACAAATCCACTTGTTCCCATTCCAGCACCTGCTGCATTATTCACCATTGGGAAAAATACTGTCATTATCGGTGCTATGACAGCACTTGCGAGTGTAGGTGGAATGAGTAGCAATGGTTTTAAGATAATATTCGGTACTTGCAACATACTTGTACCAATACCAATTGAAATTAAACCACTGATGCCATTATCTTTGTAACCCATTATCGCGAATCCTACCATTTGACATGCACAACCTACCGTTGCAGCACCTGCTGCAAGACCTGATAAATCGAGCATTAAAGCTAAAGCCGCGCTTGATATAGGTGCAGTCAAACATAGTCCGAATATGACAGCGACAATGATACCCATGAGTAAAGGTTGTTGATCTGTGGCTGCAATAATCAGCGTCCCTATTGCTTTCATCATTTCATTTAAGATTGGCCCTAAAAATTTAGCAACCGCACCACCAAGAATTAACGTTAACATCGGTGTAACGATAATATCTACTTTTGTTCTACTTGCATAAATGCGACTGATTTCTACGACTAATAATGTTGCCAAAAAAGCGCCTACTGCTCCACCTGCAAATGTGGTATAGCCCATCATTCCAACAATGAGTGCCGAAAAGATAACTAGCGGCTTACATTTAAAGCCATAGGCCATAGCAGCACCTATCGCTGCGCCAGTTAACCCTTTAGCAACATTACCTACTTCAATTAAAAAACGTAAATCTAATTGTGGTAAAAGCGTTTGCTTCCCTATTGTTTCTAAAATCAAACCTATAATTAAAGAACTAAACAGTCCTAAAGTCATATAACTAAGTCCTTCGATAAACCAACGATGCAATAATTTTTTCAACTTTTATATCTCCCTCGAAGAAATTTGTATTGTTTCGCTATACATGTTTTATCTTACCATAGAACCTTCAATGAGGCGTATGTGTTTAGAGGGAAACAAAATTTTAATAAAAAAAATGTACCGTGCGGGGACACAGTACACTTTTTTAATCAACTTTAGTCCTACTTTCATAAGGAGGTCTATCAGATATTACTTTAAGGGTGTATGTTTTATCTTAATTGGGATCGAACAGTTCGGATTGGGAAATATTTTGATTAACTGTTCTATCATTACTATACTGTTTTTACTAAAGTATTACATCGGACGTAAGATTGTTTTTACTCTAAGACTTAAGTTTGATATCGATTGTTAATCGTAATAATTACTGTTTACAAATGTCTGAATACTCTTTATAATACGAAGAAGGTACAATTTTTTTGAATACAAATTGTATCACACAAAGACATTGTGCAACACACTCATCACAATGCCTTTGGTGTAAATCAGTCATTTTCAAACATGAGTCTTTCAATTTTTCCCCAACGAAAAGTTGAACTGGAATAGCTCAATATGTTCGCCTATTGAATTATTCCACCCCATAATGAGCTCCTTTACATTTTGATGTAGAGGAGTTTTTTATTTATCGAAAATACAATCTTTTATCCCCTCACGAAATAGTGAACTATTTCCAAATGAGTCATATGAGTTTACTCAAAATAATGGTAACGTTAAAATTATAAATAAGCAAGTACAATTTTAAGAGATAAATAAAGGGGTTGAAAGTATGGCAATTGAAGTAAAAGATTATATTTCAGAGCAATACGATTTATTTATTAATGGGGAATTTGTTAAACCAGATTCTGGTGAATATCTAAAAGTTCAAAATCCTGCAACAAGTGAAACCATTACGCAAATTGCTAAAGCAAATGAAGCAGACGTGGATAAAGCGGTGAAGGCCGCACAAAATGCCTTTCCTGCTTGGTCACGCAAATCTAAACAAGAACGCTCTGATTTATTACGTGAAATTAGTCAACGCATTTTAGAGAATAAAGAACGTCTAGCAACCATTGAAAGCATTAATACTGGTAAGGCATTACGCGAATCTTCAATGATTGATATTCCTTTTGCAGCACGCCATTATCAATATTTCGCAAGTGTAACAGACCTAGAAGAAGGCACAATAAACCAAATTGATGACAATACATTAAGTTTAATTACACATGAACCCGTCGGTGTAGTGGGCGCCGTTGTCGCATGGAACTTCCCAATGTTACTAGCATCATGGAAGCTAGGTCCAGCACTTGCCGCTGGTAATACTGTTGTGATTCAACCTTCATCCTCCACACCTGTAAGCTTATTAGAAACAGCAAAAATTTTTCAAGACGTCTTACCTCCTGGTGTAGTAAATATAGTTACAGGAAAAGGGTCTGAATCAGGTGATGCTATATTTAAGCATGAAGGTGTTGATAAATTATCTTTCACAGGATCTACAGAAGTAGGCTATCAAGTTGCTGAAGCTGGTGCTAAACGCATCGTCCCTACTACTTTAGAACTAGGGGGTAAAAGTGCCAACATTATTTTAGATGATGCAAATCAAGACGTCGCACTCGAAGGTAGCCAACTAGGTATTCTTTTCAACCAAGGTGAAGTATGTAGTGCTGGTTCACGCTTACTTGTACACGAAAAAATTTACGATGAATTTGTACCTAAACTGGTAGAAGCGTTTAAAAATATTAAAGTAGGCGACCCATTAGATATGAATACGCAAATGGGTTCGCAAACTGGAAAAGATCAAATTGAAAAAATTCAAAGTTATATCGATTATGCGAAATCACATGATGCAAATATATTAGTCGGTGGCGAACGTCTAACAGAGAATGGTCTAGACAAAGGTCACTTCTTCCAACCTACAATTATTGAAGTGAAGGACAATCGTAACAAATTGGCACAAGAAGAAATTTTCGGACCTGTACTCACTATTATTAAAATCAAAGATGATGAGGAAGCGATCTCCATTGCCAATGATTCTGAATATGGACTCGCAGGGGGTGTCTTTTCATCCAATATTAATCGTGCATTGCACATCGCGAAAAATATACGTACGGGACGTGTATGGATTAATACCTATAATCAAGTTCCTGAAGGCGCACCATTTGGAGGATACAAGAAATCTGGTATCGGTCGTGAAACCTATAAAGATGCGATAGCCAATTACCAACAAATTAAAAATATTTATATCGATATCAGCAACGACACAAAAGGATTATATTAATAAACGCATTCTTAATATGCTTAACATCAATTCATTAGCCATCAACGTTCATCAATGCATGAACGTTGGTGGTTTCTTTATATTAGTACTTTCTCTCTTCCATACTTCAACTAGGCCATGTCTAACGCTTGTATTTTTTGACATATGGTTCTTGAATACTACTCCCGCCATACAATATCTTAAATTTGCACAATCATTTCTCAATTAAAATTAAAAGTTCAGATTATCTCCTACTTCTTCTCAAAAACATAGCGTTACAAATTACCATTTAAAATTATAATGTTTATTTCTGAAAATTAATATTATTAGAACTTTTAAAGGTCACAAATATGTCATTTTAATAAGATTTGAAGGATAATTTCACTCCTTTAATGTGAAAAAGCGTCACAGCGTTGCGGTATCATAAGGCTTAGAAAGATCATTTTTTCACAATCTCGAAAAATTCTTTATAAATACTATTCCAAAAGAATGACCACTCAACTAAATATCGCATTGTCGCTGTTGCATACGCTTTCAAAAACAGCTAATATTTGATTTGGAAAATAAGCGCGCTTATCTAAATGATATTTATGAGAGAAGAGGAAAGATTATGGATTTTATTTTAGGTATTGGAACATTGCTTGTAGTTTTACTAGCGATGACTTTGTTTCTAAAGTTTGCCCCTAATGGTAAAGTCAGTCTACAAGCACTATCAGGTGCAGCATGTGCCACTTTTTTACCTGAAGCATTTTTAAAATATGCGATTGGTGGCGTCTTCCATATTGAATATTTTACAAAATTAGGCGATATTGCTGGAAGTTTAAGTGGTGTCGCTGTGGGTATTTTGACGTGTTTAAAGTTTGGAGTGAATCCTGTATTTGCGGTTTTAACCGGGCTAGTCCTTTATGACTTTAAATTACTCCCAGCATTTATAGCAGCTTACTTTGTTGCATTTGGTATTAAATATTTAGAAAAGAAAGTTCCAGAAGGCTTAGATTTAATTTTAGTGATATTGTTATCACCCGCAATCACATACGGTATCGCATTTATCGTTTCACCAAGTGTCATCGCTGTACTTAAACAAATTGGTACGGCAGTCACTGCTGTAGGTGATAATAATCCTTATGCTTTAGCACTCGTTATTGGTGCAATTGTTCCTGTTGTCGGTATGACACCGTTAAGTTCAATGGTATTCACAAGCCTTCTTGGTTTAACAGGTATTCCTATGGCGATTGGTGCATTAGGCTGTATGGGCAGTTCGTTTGTTAATTTCGTCATGTTTAGAAAATTGAAAATCGGTAATCCTGGTAAAGCCTTTGCGGTTGCAATTGAACCCCTTACTCAAATTGATATTATTGCAAAATATCCAATTCAACTCTATGGTACAAATGCTATTGTTGGCATGGTCAACGGTCTCTTCATAACATATATGGGCATCGTTGTAGATCAACCAGGAATGGCAACCCCTATCGCTGGTCCGATTGTAGCTTTAGGTTTTAATGATGCTGTATCAACTGTAATTACAATCGTAGTCGTTGCAATCATCAGCATTGTACTCAGTTATATCATCGGAACATTCATTAATAAAAAGCAAATCGGTTTAAGTTTAAATACACCCAAACTTTCAAAACAAATGAATTAAAGGAGCGATAAAGTATGGCACGTACAAAAGATTATCAAAGTGCATTTGATGTAATAGGCCCAGTGATGATGGGACCTTCAAGTTCGCATACTGCTGGTGCAGTTAAAATTGGTCAAGCTGCGCGAGCGGTACTCGGAGATACACCCGAACGCATTCGTGTACATTATTATGAATCATTTGCAGAAACACATAAAGGTCATGGTACAGACCTAGCAATAATTGGCGGCCTGTTAGGATTTAGTACCTTTGATGCTCGTATCAAGTCTTCTACGTCCATTGCACGTGATCAAGGCATTCCATTTGAATTCATTGAAGAAAAAGGGTCAAGCCTTGGCGAACATCCGAACTGTGCGCTCATTATTATTGATAAAGGTGAACGTCATGTTGAGTTAAATGGTATTTCTATCGGTGGTGGTGCATTCAAAGTGAAAAGCATACATGTCAATGGAATGTGTATATTATTATCCCATACACCGAACTTATTAGTGATTGACGGTGAATGTAATATGTCAGAAATCAACCACTTAATTAATGACCTTGTGGATAAAAGTGTTGATATTAACGAAGAAATTAAAACGATGAATCAAGAGCGTTGTTTACTCGCTTTACATTTAAACAAAGCCATTAAAGATGAACTCTTAGAAGAAATACGTCAAAAATATACGAATTTACAATTTTCATATATACAATAGTCTGGAGGAATCGACATGTTTGATTCAATGAAAGCATTAATCGAATACGCTGAAACACATTCTAAAACTTTTTCAGAAATTATGATTGAACATGAAATGGTCACACGTGGCCTTTCACGTGAAGAAGTGTTTGATATGATGCAACTCAATTTAGATACAATGCGCGATGCGGTAGAAAAAGGCTCTACAGGCGAAGGCGTAAAAAGTGTCACAGGATATACAGGACAAGATGCCATTAAAGTTGCAAAATATAATGACACACATCAAGCACTTTCAGGACACGATATGATCTCAGCAGTACAAGGCGCGATTGCGACAAACGAAGTCAATGCAGCCATGGGTATCATTTGTGCAACACCTACAGCCGGTTCATCAGGTACGATTCCGGGCGTCCTATTTAAATTAGAAAAAACGCATCATTTAGACAATGATCAAATGATTCAATTTCTATTTGCAGCCTCGATGTGCGGAATGATTATTGCCAATAACGCATCCGTCGCTGGTGCAACTGGAGGTTGTCAAGCAGAAGTCGGTACAGCATCAGCGATTGCCGCTGCTGCAGCCGTTGAAACGTTTGGCGGTACGCCTGCACAAGCTGGGCATGCCATTGCGATTAGTTTAAGTAACTTATTAGGTCTCGTTTGTGACCCTGTAGCAGGTTTAGTCGAAATCCCATGTGTCATGCGAAATGCCATCGGTTCAGGAAATGGCTTAATCTCCGCTGATTTGGCATTAGCCGGTGTTGAAAGTCGTATTCCAGTAGATGAAGTCATTATGGCGATGGATAAAGTTGGAAGAAATTTACCAGCTTCATTACGTGAAACAGGTATAGGTGGTTTAGCTGGCACACCTACCGGACAAGCCATTAAAGAAAAAATCTTCGGTAGCTCTAGCCAAGAACAAGTTTTCTCATAAAAAATGGCACCCGCATGTCGACAGGACTGCGGGTGCTTTCATATTATTTATCTTTTTTTAGCAAACCAGGGTCATACGTTTTTTGTGAATGAACATGTTGATGCGTCTGTTTAACTTGCTCACTATCCGTTTGCTGATGTTTCACTGTAAAAACAATATAATGATAGATAAAGAAAATGATGATACTTAACGAAATAGATTGCATGAAAAGATATTGCCACGTGCCTGCAATTAAAAGGTTTTCAGCAATCGTCGTCGTGATGACTAAAGCAATAAATAATAGCACAAATTTTTTCAGCATCCATTTCACCCCTTATCCCCTTTTGGCCTTATACATGTTATACCACGAAAAAAGATGAAAAGATACCTTTTTCAGATAATTCTTACATCTAATTATTTTCTATATTATTCCATATGAATTGAAATAGTTCTTATTTTAAAAAACGATGCGTCATCATTCCGCTTCAAATAATTAAATCAAATATTAAGAAAACACTTTTATCTGTCTTCTAAAGTGTAAGTCAGATAAAAGTGTTGAATGTCACCTCACATCGCATTTATTGTTTGATATCGTTAAAATCGATAACGTTGCTGTGTTTATTTCGTTCTTCTCGATCTATAATGTGCATATATTCTTCAAATGTATGACCGTGGTATATCCAATTGCGCATTTTCATGTAAACTGGTTTGACCTTATTAACCGCAGTTTGTTCGACACGTTTACGTAAAATCCCATCTTGTACAAGTGAATACATAACATCAGCAACCATATTATATTCAATTGCGTGTTTCATCATTGTAAGAATTTCTACAGTAAGACCGTCTACAGTAGCGTTAAGTTTATTGTCTTCTCTAATATTTTTTGATAACCATGAAACAAAATTAAAGTACGTTTCATCATCCAATCCAAACACATGTGTTTGATAATATAACAAATCATTTAACGTTGCAGGCTCATAATATTTTGCATCTTTTAGGAAGTGATGGTACTCATCTGGTTCGAGCTCAAGTCCAACACTCGTAATATAGCCCTCTCCTACAATGAAATTACGCGTATGAGGCATTAAACGTGTGAAACGTCTTAACAATTTACGTATTTCAAGCAATGAATACGTTTTTTCTAAGTACTTATTCATGACATGTTGCAGTTGAGACAATGAATAAAGTCCGTATAGATTTGTTGTCGCTTCAATCACATCTTGCTCTAATTTAAATTGTTTGAGCGTCTCATGTTGTGTAACCCATTTTTCAACTTGAGCAATGATTTCTTCAGGTATCCATAATAAATGATAGCCTCTTTCATCTCGCTCCGTTTCAAAAATTAAAAACGATTCTGGAAAAGAAATATCTGTTTCAATCGATTCTCCATTTTGATTCATCGCTAAGATATGAAGAAATAAACGTTGTTGGTCCTCATTCATTTGATTTATCACTTCATTAAAGTAAGATTGTGTAACGATGGACGTAATAAGTAATGTTGCTATTTCATCCTTTTTCAATGCGGAATACCCTTTGATATGATGCTCCCTACAAAGTTGTTTTAATGCGTCAACTGTGGGGTTGCCTAACAACTGAATAAATTGATTAGGACTTTCTTGTTCTAACATTGAATTTAACATGGTTTCTAGTTGCGCTCGGTCTTCAACACTTTGATTTTTTAATAACGCTTTTAAATCTTTTTCCCAGTTAGTCATTATAAATCACCTATTTATATAATCTTAATTTCATTGTACTATTGATATCTTTAAAAACAAAATGACAAATGCATGAACATCATGTCACGACATATACGATGCGTTTTAAGAAAACGAAAAAAACACCTTTATTATTCAACTATTTGAACAATAAAGGTGTTAAAACGTAAATACGTCACTTTTGATTTCAAGCAAAGCGTCTCAATGTGCTTTGTAACATTATCTTCTGGATTTTGGATTTAAAGCATCTTTTAATCCTTCACCAATAAAATTAATACATAAGATGGTTGTTGTAATGGCTAGTGCTGGTGGCATCCATATCCATGGCTTTCCTCTTAAAATATCCCCTTCTTGCGCATCGCTTAACATATTCCCCCACGTTGGAACGGTTTTGTCGATACCGAAACCTAGGAAACTCAAACCAGCCTCTGCTACAATTTGTACTGCAAATAGTAACGTGGCTTGAACGATAATGACACTTAATATGTTTGGTAGCAAATGCTTAAATAAAATTTTGAAAACAGGTGTACCAATAGATTGCGCTGCTAAAAAGTATTCATTTTCTTTCTCTTGCATTACTTTACCACGTACAATACGCGCAACACCTACCCACGATAATGCGATTAATACAGCAGCAAGTACAATGGCAGATCCATATTGGTTTTCGATTTTGCCACTGAACGTTGCATTTAATACCACAGCGAATGGAATAAATGGGAATAACATTACAAATTCGGTAAAACGCATCAGTATCGTATCAACCCAACCACCGTAATATCCAGAAATCATACCAATCAGTACCCCGATAATCATAAGACCAATTGTCGTAACCAGACCAAATAATAAGGAAACACGGCCAGAATATAACAAGCGACTGAAGATATCACGACCACCTGAATCTGTCCCTAACCAATGTTGTGCTGACATATCGCCTTTAATCATAACTAAATTTTGTAAGTTCGGATCAAAAGGAGCGATAAATGGTGCGATTAAAGAAATAAAGAATATTAATATTAAAATAATACTCGCTGCCATCGCAGGTTTATTTTTCAAAAACTTTTGGCGCGCAATAGCTAACGGTGAACGATTTTTAACTTTAATTTTTTCAGCCATAATACCCCTCCTAATTACTCTTAATTCTCGGATCTACAATACTATACGTAATATCTGATATCAGATTTGCGAGTAAACCTAAAAATGAGAAAAATAGGAGCAGTGCCATCATTAATGGATAATCTTTCCCTCCAATAGAATCGATTAATAATTTACCAATTCCTGGATATGAGAATATCGTTTCAGTTATGACTGCACCCCCAAAAACGGATAGGACATCGGCACCAAAAAATGTCACTATAGGAATGATAGAGTTTCGTAAAATGTGCTTATTGTAAATTTTAGATTCTGAAAGCCCTTTCGCTCGCGCTGTACGAATATAATCTTTTCGTGAATTTTCAATAATGTCATTTCTTAAAAATTGTACATAACTTGCGGTAGAAAGTAACCCTAATACCGTACCAGGTAATATCGCATGGTATAACTTACTCATGTAGTAAGCGAATGAGCCTTCTTCAAGTCCAATTGCGACGGAACCTGAAAACGGAAACCAGCCGAGTTGAAATGCGAAAATGTAAATAGCAAAAACCCCTGCCACAAAAGACGGAATCGCAAGCATTAAATAATTTAAAAACTGAACACCATAGTCCAGTCCACTATACGGTTTCCGTCCAGATAGTATACCTAATGGAAAAGCGACAAGATATGTAATCACGATACTTGTAACACCTAACAAAACAGTATTCGGCATACGTTCTTTGATTAAGTCCATGACTGGACGTTTATATCGAATGGAATCGCCGAGTTCCCCTTTTAGAACATTTTCTCCCCATTTTAAATATTGGATGTGAATGGGTTCATTAAATCCTAACTTTTCACGTTGTTCTTCATAATACTTCGCATCTATATTAGGATTCATTTGTCCTGTAAACGCATCACCAGGTTGCAATTTTGCAAGTACAAAGATAACAATCGACATCCCTATTAAAAGCGGAATCATTAATAAAAAACGTCTAATAATTAATGTTGTCATTTCACCATCACCTCATCTTCTAAAAGAATACATGCTGCATAATGTTCTTCCCCTACTAAACGGTAAGCAGGTTTTTGCTTTGCGCATTCCGGTTTTGCAACGGGACATCGCGTATGAAAAGGACATCCTTTAGGTGGGTCACTCGGTGATGGTAGGTCTCCTTGCAAAAGAATACGCTCTTTCTTTTCTCCAGGTTTAATTTCCGGAATAGCTGAAATTAAAGACTGTGTATACGGATGTTGTGGATGATTATATATATCATCGGCTGGTCCTTGTTCGACAATATGTCCTAGATACATTACACATATATAATCACTCACGTGTTTCACCACACTCAAATCATGTGCGATAAACAAATAACTCAAACCAAATTCTTCTTGAAGTTCATCCATAATGTTTAACACTTGTGATTGTACAGATACATCCAACGCACTGACAGGTTCATCCGCAATGATAAGTTTCGGTTTTAATGCTAAGGCGCGTGCGATACCAACACGTTGACGCTGACCGCCTGAAAACTCGTGCGCATATTTATAGTACGCCTGCTCATTCAAACCAACACGTAATAATAAATCTTTCACTTCACGTTCAATTTCTTTTTGTGATTTTTTATAAAAGTTACGAATAGGTTCTCCAACAATATCGCCAACCATTTGCATAGGATTTAATGACGCATATGGATCCTGGAAAACCATTTGGAACCCTTTGCGCGCTTCGCGTAATGCTTTCCCACGAAGTTTTGTAATATCCTTACCACAAAAATGTATTTCACCTGAGGTCACATTTTGTAACCGTAAAATGGTGCGTCCTGCTGATGATTTTCCACAACCAGACTCCCCTACAAGGCCAACTGTTTGCCCTTTTTTAACATTAAATGAAATGCCATCGACAGCTTTCACTTCACCGATTTTACGTTGAAACACTCCTCCTTTTATTGGATAGTACTGTTTTAAGTCTTTTACTTCTAAAACATAGTCATTAGACATTCACTTTCCCCTCCTTACGCATCACCGCTTCATCGTACAAATGACAAGACACTTTGTGTGACGCATTAATCACACTTGTTTTAAGATTTACGTCCGTACAAGACGGCATCGCATACGGACATCGGTTCGCAAAACTACACCCCACCTCTGGAAGTTCATCTAAATTAGGAACCGTCCCTTTGATCGTCTCTAATCGGTCTTGTTTTTGATCTAAACGTGGAATTGCTTTTAACAACAATTTTGTATAAGGATGTTTGGGTGTTTTAAAAATATCTTTAACAGGAGCACGTTCAACAATTTTCCCCGCATACATAACAGCCACTGTGTCACATATTTCTGAAATCACACCTAAATCATGTGAAATAAAGATAATGCCCATATTTGTTTCACTCTGAATTTTTTTAAGCAATTCTAAAATTTGAGCCTGTACCGTTACATCTAGCGCTGTCGTTGGTTCATCTGCAATTAATAATTCAGGTTCACAAGATATTGCCATCGCTATCATGACACGTTGGCGCATACCTCCTGACAGTTGATGTGGATATTCATGAATGACTTTATCAGCACGTGGAATGCCCACTTGCTTTAACAATTCAATTGCTCTTGATTCCGCTTCTTTTTTTGAAATCTTCAAATGTAGAACCATCATTTCAATCAGTTGATTTCCAATGGTAAACACTGGATTTAAAGATGTCATCGGTTCTTGAAATATCATTGCAAGTTCTTTGCCACGAATTTGATTTAATTCTGTCATCGGTATATTATCAATCCGCTTTCCTTTGTAATACACTTCACCTTCATTAATCGAGCCTATTTTATCTGGAAGTAAACGTAGAATAGACATGCTCAGTACGGATTTACCTGAACCTGATTCGCCGACAATGCCCATGACTTCACCACGTTTTAAAGTTAAACTCACCTTGGAAATCGCGTTATAGTTCTTACCATTAATATCAAAACCTGTACTTAAATTTTTAACCTCTAATAGATGCTTCTCTGTCATCATTAGATCCCCCCTTTTGTGCAAGTTTTACGTATGTGTTGCTCATTAGATTATTTCGATTATTACATGTTTGTAGATATACAAATGGATTGAGCGCTCAATACGCCCAATCCGTTTGTTTGGTATTACTTATCCTTTTCAACTGTCCACTCATAAATTGGGTTCGAACCATTTAAACCAACTTCAACGTTTTTCACTTTATCGTTCACCGCTGTAATATCTTTTAATTCAGCGATTGGAATGACTGGTACGTCTTCAGCCATGATTTTTTGCCATTCTAAATATTTGGCTTTACGTTTCTCTTTGTCATCTCCGACAACTTTCGTATCCAATGCTTCTTTTAATAATTTGTCTGCTTTTGGATTGTTATAACGAGATTCATTCCACAGCGCTGTAGATTTATAAAGTCCAGATGGATCAGGATCTGCCCCTTGTTGCCAACTTCTAAAATATGACTCCATATCTTTCGTTGAATTCTCTAAATCCTGTCCAAACTTACCAAATTCTACCATTTCAGTTTTCGTTTTTAAGCCTACTTTTTCCCAATATCCTTTGATAGCAGCCGTACGTGGTTCAAATGTTGGATTTGAACCAGCATAATGTTTTAAGTTTACAACAAATGGTTTACCATCTGGTCCTTCACGCCATCCGTCTTTATCCTTATCCTTATAACCCGCTTCATCTAAAAGCTTTTTCGCTTTTTTAACATCATAGTTATATTCGTGAACGTCACCTTCTTTAGCACCACTCCAATGAGAAGAAGGAATTAAACCATTTAACGGCTTACCATAGCCATAGAAAAATGCATCAATCCACTCTTTACGGTTAATCGCATGTGCCATCGCTTGACGTAATTTTTTATCTTGATATTTCGGACGTTCTTTTCCAATTGTTTGAGTTTTCTTATCATAATCATGTAATACAAAACCGATAATCGCATATGACGTAGATGGCGATTCTAATAAGTTGACCCCTTCAGCACCATTATCTTTAATTTCTTTTGCGATAGGTGCCGTCACTTGTGCCATATCAATTTCACCTTTTTCTAACGCTTGTGTCATCGTCGTTTGTTCAATCACACGTAAATTAACTTTGTCAAGCTTAGGTTCACCTTGCCAATAGTCTTTAAACTTTTCTAACTCAACAGACTCGCCATCAACAATTTTCTTCACTTTGTATGGTCCGATACCAATTGGATTTTTACGTACAGCCTCAGATTTACCCATTTCTTTTACAGGGATATCTTTAAAAATCTTTTCACTTAATGGTGCGCTCGTCCATAATTCAAGTAAATTATTGGCTTTATGTTCTTTAAATTTAATTTCAGCCGTATAGTCATCAATCTTTTTAATTCCAGAAATCGAATTTGCTTCACCCTTATGTTTTGCATCTGCCCCTTCAATGATTTCGACCCCGTTATAACGTGGGCCATCATAATCTGGATCCGCAATTGTTTCTAATGTAAATAGCCAGTCGTTAATTGTAAAATCATTGCCATCATGCCATTTAATACCTTTTTTCACTTTAAACTTATATGTAAGATCGTCACCTTTTTTTTGTTCCCACGACAAAATCTTAGGTTTAATGTTTAATTCTTTGTCAAATTCAACAAGACTATCATTAAAATAACTAATAACATCAGAGTCACTTGTTGAACCTGCAAAAACAGATTGAAAATTCCCTTCAGGCGCTGCAGCCAAACCTACGTTTAGTGTGCCACCTTTTGCATCACTTTTCCCTGTTTTACTCTTCGTCTCACCTGATCCAGAATCACCCTTACCGCACGCACTTAACACTAAAACTAAGCACGCAATAATCATTACAAACACATTCAGTTTCGCTTTCATTCGCGTTCCCCCTTCTCATATTTGATGTTATTAACATTAATTATCATATTTGTCAGACAATTTTGTCAATAACAATATGCGTGGCGGAACATAATTAAATAAGAATACTAGTGTGTTTTTAATATACAAGAACTGCATGTATATCAGTCGTATCAAGGGATTTAAAGCTATTTAACGCAATAAAGAAATTCAATAAACTTTTTTAAAAAATTGTTGTTTACAGATGGTCATTATCATAAAAAAATACAGAATAGCCTGATGAAGCGTAAAAACGATCATCATAGGTTATTCTGTATATACATACATCTTTAATGTCTTCTCAGAAAAGACACTAAAGATGTATGTTATCTAAAGCTTCTCCCACAGGTTGGTCACCATCAAGAACTTGAAATTCTTTTCCTTGATGTTTTGATTGCGTAATGATTTCAAACAGTACACGTGCTACATTTTCCCGTGAAATTTCGCGTTTATCTGGTTTTTCAAATAATGATGCTATACTTACACTCCCACTGCCTTGCGCGTTTGTTAAGCCACCTGGGTGCACAATTGTCGCTGTAATGTGACTACGTCTTAAATAATCATCTGCATAATGTTTTGCAATTGTATATGGTTTTAAATCACCACTAGCATCAATCGCTTCACGTCGAGAATCCCAAGTAGAAACCATGACAAAATGAGAGATGTTTGCATCTTCACATGCTTTTATCACTTTAACAGCCCCATCTAAATCGACAGCAATGGTTTTATCAGCACCCGTTTTGCCGCCAGAACCTACGGAAAATACGACTTGATCATATCCTTCAAGTTTTGATTGCAATGTTTCTATACTGTCATGCTCTACATCAATCTGTGTCGCTTTTATCCCCTTTACTTCTAAAGCTTCTTTTTGAGATGCTTGTCGTACGCCTGCAGTAAAATCTTGGTGGTTCTCTTTCAACAATTGCACGAGATGGCGTCCAACACCGCCATTCGCACCAAGTACAAATGTTTTTCCCATATCGATACCCTCCAATCATTTGATAATGCCATGGTATAACAAAGTGAGAGACATCACACATGATGTGCTTATCATTTAAAAGCACATTGTGAGTATAGTGATGTCGATGCCTCTCTATATAATTAGAACTTCTTTTTTCCTATTTAAATGTTAAAAAATTTCAAGGCTTTTAAACTCGCACAATCATTTAATTGTTTTGAATGTACTTCCTAAAAATACAAATACCAATATTAAAAAACAATTGTGTCAGTTTTATATACAAAATATATACAAATAATGACAATGCGCAAACGCTTTCAAAATTCACGTGATATATTTCACATGAGTTGATATACTGATTGTGAAATGATGAACAATGGAGGTTTGATCATGATTTATGAAGCGAAAACACAAACAAATGCTTGGAAAGGTTTTAAGACGGGACTCTGGTCTCACCGTGTTGATGTCCGTGATTTCATACAACTGAACTTCACAGGCTATACAGGTGATGACTCATTTTTAGAAGGCCCTACAGAAGCTACAAAACAACTTTGGGACCAAGTCATGACACTCTCAAAAGAAGAACGTGAACGTGGTGGCATGTGGGATATGGATACAAAAATTCCATCTTCAATTACATCGCATGACGCAGGTTACTTAAATGAATCGCTTGAACAAATTGTTGGGGTACAAACTGAAAAGCCATTCAAACGTTCAATGCAACCTTTTGGTGGTATTCGTATGGCTAAAGCGGCTTGCGAAGCATATGGCTATGAATTAGATAAAGAAACTGAACGTATTTTTACTGACTATCGTAAAACACATAACCAAGGTGTGTTTGATGCATACTCTAAAGAAATGTTAGCATGCCGTAAAGCGGGAATTATTACTGGATTACCAGATGCTTATGGCCGTGGTCGTATTATTGGCGACTACCGTCGTGTCGCACTCTACGGTGTAGATTTCTTAATGGCTGAGAAACAAAAAGACTTTGAAAATCTATCAACAACAATGTCAGAAGATATCATCCGTTTACGTGAGGAATTGTCCGAACAATACCGCTCTTTAAAAGAGTTAAAAGAATTAGGTAATATCTACGGTTTCGACTTAAGCCGTCCAGCTGAAAACTTTAAGGAAGCCGTTCAATGGTTATACCTTGCTTATCTTGCTGCAATTAAAGAACAAAACGGTGCTGCGATGAGTCTTGGTCGTACGTCAACATTCTTAGACATTTATGCTCAACGTGATTTAGACAATGGTACGATTACTGAGTCTGAAGTTCAAGAGATTATCGACCATTTCATTATGAAATTACGTCTTGTAAAATTCGCACGTACACCAGATTACAATGAGTTATTCTCAGGCGATCCAACTTGGGTAACTGAATCGATTGGTGGTGTTGGTTTAGACGGTCGTGCAATGGTAACGAAAAACTCTTTCCGTTTCTTACATTCACTTGATAACTTAGGCCCAGCACCTGAACCAAACTTAACTGTATTATGGTCAACTCGCTTACCAGAGAACTTCAAAAAATACTGTACAAAAATGAGTATTAAAACAAGTTCTATCCAATATGAGAATGATGATTTAATGCGTGAAAGCTATGGTGATGACTACGGTATCGCATGTTGTGTATCAGCAATGCGAATTGGTAAACAAATGCAATTCTTTGGAGCACGTGCCAACCTTGCGAAAACATTACTGTATGCGATTAACGGTGGTAAAGATGAAAAATCAGGTCAACAAGTTGCACCGAACTTCAAAGCCATCGAGTCAGAAGTGTTAGATTATGATGAAGTCTATGCACGCTTTGATGAAATGATGGAATGGCTTGCTGGTGTTTACATTAACTCACTTAACGTCATTCACTATATGCATGATAAATACAGCTATGAACGTATTGAAATGGCACTTCACGATACAGATGTTCACCGTACAATGGCAACAGGTATCGCGGGTCTGTCAGTAGCTGCTGACTCATTATCAGCAATCAAATACGGAACTGTAAAAACAATTCGTGATGAAAATGGCTTAGTTGTTGACTTCGAAACAACTGGCGAATATCCAAAATATGGTAACAACGATTCACGTGTAGATGACATTGCTGTTCAACTTGTTGAAAGCTTCATGAGAAAATTACGTAAGCACAAAACATACCGTGAGTCTGAACATACTATGAGTGTATTAACAATCACCTCTAACGTCGTATATGGTAAGAAAACAGGTAACACACCAGACGGTCGTAAAGCAGGCGAACCATTTGCACCTGGTGCGAACCCAATGCATGGTCGTGATGAACACGGTGCACTTGCTTCATTATCATCCGTAGCAAAATTACCATACGATTGTTGTAAAGATGGTATTTCGAACACATTTAGTATCGTTCCTAAATCATTAGGTAAAGAAGACGATACGCAACAACAAAACTTAGTAAGTATTTTAGATGGTTATGCGATGCAACATGGTCATCACTTAAACATTAACGTATTTAACCGTGAAACATTACTAGATGCAATGGAGCATCCAGAAGAATACCCACAACTTACAGTACGTGTTTCTGGTTACGCAGTAAACTTTATTAAATTGACACGTGAACAACAACTTGATGTCATTTCAAGAACATTCCACGAGTCTATGTAACACAAATTTTAACTAACGCTAAATTTTAACTAACGCTTTTGAAAACGGGGAGATATCAATGATTCAAGGACATATTCATTCAGTAGAAAGTCTAGGAACAGTAGATGGTCCAGGCCTACGCTATATCCTATTTTTACAAGGATGTTTGCTGCGCTGCTTATACTGTCATAACCCTGACACCTGGAAAGTGAACACCCCCTCACGACGAGCAACAGCAGATGAGCTTATTCATGAGATCACGCCTTATCTTCCCTACTTTCAAAGTTCTGGTGGTGGTGTAACGGTAAGCGGTGGAGAGCCCCTACTTCAAATGCCGTTTATTACTGAATTATTCAAACTGTGTCATGAACATGGCATTCACACCTGTGTCGATACTTCTTTAGGCTGTGCCAATGATACAGATGCATTTAAGAAACATTTTGAAACGTTACGCCAACATACTGATTTGTTTATGGTTGATATTAAACACATCGATGACGACAAACACCGGCATTTAACAGGAAAGTCAAATAAGCCTATATTGAAATTCATTCAATATTTGAATGCACACAATCAACCTATTTGGATTCGTCATGTACTTGTCCCAGGTCTGACAGATGCCCCTGAAGACTTGAAAAAATTAGGTGCGTTTATTAATTCACTTGATAACGTCGAAAAGTTCGAAATACTCCCTTACCATGAACTCGGCGTGCATAAATGGCAAGCACTTGGCGTTCCATATCAACTCTCATCTGTTGCGCCCCCAACAGATGAAGACGTTCAGAAAGCCTATGATCTTATTCAGTTCAAAGGGACTGCGTCGATGAAATCTTTAGCCAAGTAATTCATCTCGCGTCCATACAAACTAGGATTTACCCTCCCCCTAGTTTGTGTACACAAAAAGTAAAATACTAACATCACTCCTTTAATGATTCGCCCGGAAGCATAGACAAATGGTTCCGGGCTTTTTCTATATAAAAGTTTTTGATGCCATTCAGCCATTAAATTGTGACGACTTTTAATTGATGATAACCTCTACGCTTAGACATCTTGCTCATGACCGTGCATAGGATTTATCAATTTAATGCGTATAACGCGACTCATAGATTACAATATGCACATAGGAAAGTGGCTGAGACATAACAAAAATAAGCCAACAAAATTCATTTACATGAAACTTTGCTGGCTATTACTTATCTATATTATTAAATTTTGACGTATTGATGGACACTATGATGAATTGTGATTGATCCCTTAGCCGAGACTTCTGAGGCATTAAGCCGCAACCGAAAATCCATTTTGAGAGCAAAAATCTCCTGGGTTTTTGCTCTCAAAATTAGTTGAGGTAAGGCGCCTAGAAAAGCGAGGCGTTAGGGACAATCAAAAGTTTAATAATTTATATCCCAACCTCTTTTATTATGATTTCGTTTCTTCTGCTGCTAAAAATTTATAAATATCATTCGAGTAGAGTTTCAATACTTTTGTGAATATTAAGTTTAAAATAAACCCTACAACCCCCGGTATAATAACAAATACCAAAGCCACTAAAAAGATATTTATCGCTACTGGGCCATCTAACATTTCTATCGCTTTAATCGGTCCTACAAGGCCAACCAAGCCAAAACCGGCTGCTTCTTTCGTACCTACAATACCAATAATGCCTCCAGCAGCGCCAGCACATGCGGCAGATAAGCCAATAGGCAATAACATAATCGGATAACGAATCACGTTGGTCATCATCATTTTCATAGCACCTAACAAAATTGCAATCGGTACTCCAATTTTGTTCACTTTCAATGTACATAAAAATAACACTATGCCCGTTGTCGCAACCCCGATTGTTGCCGCACCTGCTGCCATTCCAGAAATTCCGATAGCCAAACCTACTGCGACTGTTGATACTGGTGATACGATAATAAATGAAAATAAAACTGCAATTAATATACACATCAGTACCGGTTGAAGCGTCGTGAACGTATTAATTAATTCCCCAATGGCTAACGTTATCTTGCTGACATATGGAAGTGTAAAAACACCAAAAAGACCAGGAATACAACCTACAAGAATAGGTAATAAGATAATTTTCAAACTCCCTAAACGATCTTCTAACCATAAGACAAGTAATACAGCTAATGCAGCTGTAATCATTGTGTTAATTAAATCACCGATACCGACGATTTGCCACCCTGTTTCAGTGACTTTTGCAGCACCTGAACCAACATATGATGTAGCGCCTACAATCACTGTTGCCAGTGCAGATAATTTAAATTGTATGGCAATAAGCACCCCCACCATCATCGGAAGCATAAATTGAATACCCATGACAACATAAAACAATGTGTTGAAAATATCCGCATACTGACTTAAATATTTAAACAATCCACCTAATACCGCATTCGGTATTAAACCTGCCACTATGGCGACCGCTAAACCATTTAAAACATTAAAGCTAAACGTTTTAAAGGTCATCTTTTTCTCCGTTGTTTCCATCTGCATTCCCCTTTCTCATCGTCTATGTATTTAGACACTTAATGCTGTCTATTCTATCGCGAATGCATACGATGTATACTATGTAGCGTAAAGTAAAATTCAGAAAAATTCAATAGACCTTTTGTGAATTTTATCACAAATATAC